>DAIRVB010000395.1:0-4888 GCA_036803065.1 Streptosporangiaceae bacterium | reverse complement strand
GGGACACTGAGGGCAGGTAGGCGTGCCAGCAGGAGGCGTCGACCTCATCCAGGATCACCCGCTCCTCGCCGCCGTCGGCGTCGAACAGGCAGAGCTCCACTCGCTCGGCGACATCGGAGAACAACGAGAAGTTCGTGCCGCCACCGTCGTAGGCGGCTCCCAGGGGATATGGGCGCCCCGGCCAGATCTCCATGGCATCGGTCATATGTGGCTAAATCCTTCGTTGACAATGGCGACGGTGTCGGGCGGGAGTGTCAGATGTTGCCGCGTCCGTTCGACGCTGGGGGCTGACGCGGCGAGCAACTCTGCCGACGGGTCCACCGGGAACGTCCAGGTGCTGTCACCGAGGTTACTGGCCACAGCGACCGGTCCGCGGCGAACCACAATCCAGCCCGCGTCCTGATCGTATTCGGTCGACGTGCGGTCAAGGCGGGGATCGGCAAGGGCCGGAATCTCCCGCCGCAGGGCGATCAGCCGGCGATACCAGGCCAGCAGGTCGGCGCGGGAGTCCTTCCGAGGCTCGGCCCAGTCGAGCCTGGACCGCTCGAACGTGGCCAGGAGCTGCGGATCGGGCACGCTGTCCGGATCCCAGCCGAAAGAGGAGAACTCGTGGCGCCGGCCATCACTGACGGTCCGCCCGAGCCCGGGATCGGAGTGGTCGGTGAAGTACAGGAAGGGCGTGCTGGCTCCCCATTCCTCACCCTGGAAGAGCATGGGCACGAACGGCGAGGTCAGCAGCAAGGCGGCGGCTACCCGGAGCCTGCCGTCACTCATCAGGGCGGCGGACCGCTCGCCGGCCGCGCGGTTGCCGATCTGGTCGTGGTTCTGGGTGGCGACCACGAACTGGCTACCGGCCAGCCCCGACGGTGGCCGGCCGTGTACCCGCTGCCGGTGCGGGGAGTAGATGCCGTCGTACACCCATGCCTGGCGCAGCGCCTTGGCCAGTAGTGGCAGCGGCCCGAAGTCCTCGTAGTAGCCGCTGACATCCCCGGTCAGCGCGGCGTGCAGGGCATGGTGCCATTCGTCGGCCCAGGAGGCGGTCAGGCCGTAGCCCCCGGCGTCGCGGCCGCGGACGAAGCGGGGGTCGTTGAGGTCGCTTTCCGCGATGAGGAACAGCGGGCGGCGCACGTGCGCGGCCAGCGCATCCACCTTGGCCGCGAGCGCTTCCAGGATGTGGGTGGCCGAGTCGTCCACGATCGCATGCACGGCGTCGAGGCGCAGCCCGTCGCAGTGGTAATCGCGCAGCCACGCCAGCGCGTTGTCGGTGACCAAGCGGCGGACCTCGTCGCTGCCCGGGCCGTCAAAGTTGACGGCGTCACCCCAGTTGGTCTGGTGGCGCGCCGAGAAATACGGGCCGAACTCGGGCAGGTAGTTCCCGGCCGGCCCGAGGTGGTTGTAGACGACGTCCATCACCACGCCGAGCCCATGGCCGTGGGCGGCGTCGACCAGCCGTTTGAGCCCGTCCGGCCCGCCGTAGCCGTGGTGCGGGGCGAACAGGTCGACGCCGTCGTAGCCCCAGCCCCTCGCGCCGGAGAACTCGGCCACGGGGAGCAGTTCGATGGCGTCGACACCCAGGTCCACCAGGTGCCCTAGATGCTCTATCGCCCCGTCGAAGGTTCCTTCGGCCGAGAAGGTGCCGATGTGGCACTCGTAGAGGACGCACCCTGGCAGCGCCACCCCCCGCCAGTCGCTGTCGCTCCACCGGAACGCGGAGTGGTCGACCACCTGGGACGGCCCGTGAATGCCGCGGGGCTGGAATGCCGACCGAGGGTCAGGACGGGGCGGCCCGCCGTCCAGGCTGAAGGCGTAGTCGGTGCCCGGGCCTGCCTCGTCCACGGAACACGCCCACCAGCCGCCTGTCACGCTGCCCCTGGCCGCACTGCCACTTGCGGCACGGGCCATCGGCAGGCGCCGGTCACCGAGGACGACTTCGACGCGGCCGCTCAGCGGCGCCCAGACCCGGAACTCGTGCATCAGCCTGTGTCACCCGCTCGGCGGCCCAGTACCGCGACCGGGAACCGGCGCAGCAGCGCGTCCACGCTGACGTCGCCGCCCTCGACACTCTCGCCGGTGAGCACGTCGACCCAGGTGCCGCTGGGGAGCGCCACCGTGCTGCCGACCCAGCCGTCCCGCAGCCCGCCGGTGAGCCGGGGCACGACCACAGCCAGGCCGCCGGTCCGGGTGAAGGCCACCACGTGCGAGGCCCCGGGGCCGGACGCGGAAAGAGGCTGGTGACCGGAGCCTGCGCCGTAGGCGCCGGGATGGCGGCACCGGTGCCCGAGCAGGCGGTGGATGAGCCAGAGTTTCGGGCCGCCTTCGTCGTCGCGGCTCAGCGCTGCCTCCGGGCCCGCGCTGGTGAGGGCATCGAGGAGCCGCCGGCGTGCGCCGTAGTCGACCGGCCGGCGGTTGTCCGGATCGACCAGGGAGAGCTCCCACACCTCGGTGCCCTGGTAGAGGTCGGGAATGCCCGGGCAGGTCAGCAGCAGCGTGGCCTGCGCCAGCGAGTTGACCCGGCCCCGCTCGACGAGCCGGTGCTCGGCCAGGAAGGCCTCCAGGTCGGCGACGAAGCCCTGGTCGGCGAGGATCGCGGCGGCGAAGGCGGCGAGAGCGTTGTCGTAGTCGGCCTGCGGCTCGGTCCAGGACGTGTGCACCTTGGCTTCCTTGGCCGCCTTCTCCATGAAGGCCGTGACCCGGCCAACGTCAATGGGCCAGGCGCCCACCAGGCTCTGGTAGAGGAGATATTCGGCATTACGGTCCGGCCATCCGTTGTGTTTGTATCGCTTGTTGCGGTGCGCCCAGCGCTGCGCGGCATGCTCCCAGGCCTCGGGCAGCTCGGACAGCAGGTTGATCCTGGCCCGCACGTCGCCGCTTCGCTTCGTGTCGTGGGTCGACAGGGTGAGCATCGCTTCTGGCCGGCGCCCGGCCGCCTCCGACATGGCCTGGTGAAACTCCGCCACGGAAGCACCGGAGCGGCCCGGGTCGCCGCCCACCTCGCTCAGCGAGACCAGCGGCTGATACCGGTAGAAGGCCGTGTCCTCCACCCCCTTGGCCATGACCGGCGCGCTCACCTGGGCGAAACGCAGGGCGAAGTCGGCTTCGGCGTCGCCTGGATAATGCAGCACGAGCAGTTCACCGATGAAGTCGACGAGCTCGCCGTCGAGGTCAGGCCGGAGCTGCCGGGCAGCGGCCACCGCGGCGGCCACGTTCGCGCGATCCGCTGACGTGACAGGGCTTCCCGGGCGGGCGTAGGTGCGGTAGACGGGAAAGGCAGCGATCACCTCGCGCAGCGTGTCGCGCAGGTCGCGGCGGGTCTGGTCACGCTGCCGCCGGTGCCGTTCGCAGACGTCCGCCAGCAAGCCGGTGAGGCGCTCCACTTCGGCGCCGAGTTCCTCGCGCATGATCTGGAGCTTGGCGGCGTGCACGATGTCGGGATAGCTATCGTGCTCGCCGGTGAAGTGCATGTAGCAGTCACGCATGGCCGTCTCGTTGGCCGGGTCGACGAAGAGCTGATTGACCCGGTTCAGGAAGTCATAGCCGGTGGTCCCGGCCACCGGCCACGACTCGGGCAGCTCCTCGCCGGCCTCCAGGATCTTCTCGACCACGACGTACACGCCGCCGGTTGCGTCGCGCAGCCGGCCCAGGTAGCCCTCGGGGTCGGCGAGCCCGTCCACGTGGTCCACCCGCAACCCGTCGACCGTCCCGTCGGCGACCAGGCCGAGGATGAGACGGTGGGTGTCGGCGAAAACGGCTTCGTCCTCCACCCGCAACCCCGCGAGCGTCTCGATGTTGAAGAACCGCCGGTAGGACAGCTCCTCGTTCGCGGTGCCCCAGTAGGCCAGGCGGTAGTTCTGCCGGCTCAGCAGCCCGTCAAGTGCATCCGGGTCATGGTTGACCGCCTCGATCTCGGCGTCGATGGCCGCGGCGACCGCCGGCTTGGCCGTAGTGAGCTCGCCCAGCCTGGAGCGCAGCTCTTCCTTGCCCCGGTGCCGGACTTCTATGTCCGCGGCGTCGGTCAGGATGGACAGGGGCAGCCGCCCGTACGCCGCCGCCAGCTCTTCCAGCTCTGCGGACCCGGCCCGGGCCGCCGCCCGGTTCAGCAGGTCGTCGAGCGTGCGGGGCGACAACGGCGCCTCGTGGTCGTAGTAGCGGACGGTGAACGAACCCGCGTGCCGCTCGATAACCAGCTCCCCCGCCTCCAGGACCCGGCCGTAGTGGTCACCGAGGACCGGCATCAGGACAGTGTCGGCCAGCTTGGTCTGCGGCGGATCCCAGTCGATGTCGAAGTAGCAGGCGTACCGGCTCGACGGCCCGTTCTCGAGCACGTCCCACCACCACGCGTTGGCCCGGCCGGCCAGCGCCATGTGGTTGGGCACGATATCGAGCACCTGGCCCAGGCCGGCGCCGGCCAGCCGGTCAACGAGACGGCGATGCGCAACGGCGCCGCCGAGCTCGTCGTTCAGCCGCCCGTGGTCGACCACGTCGTAGCCGTGGGTGCTGTCCTTGGCGGCCTGGAGGTAGGGAGAGCAGTAGAGATGGCTGACGCCGAGAGCGGCGAGGTAGTCAACGACAGCCGCAGCATCGTCAAAGGTAAAGCCTGCGTGCAGCTGGACACGGTAGGTTGCTGCCCGGCTGCGCCCCATCCGTCACCTCAGTTCGTGTTGATCCGCCCGATGTCTCTGACCTCGTTATGGCCATGTAAACCCAGAATGATGTCTGGCGAGCGACGAGGCGACGTCGGAAAGATCACACGGCTGCTGCCGTAGCCAGCAGGCCCGCGGCTCAGGGCCCGCGGCCCGGCCGGCTCGCCCCATCGAGCTTCGCCCGCAGCCCTTCGGAGTTCGGTCAGGCTCGTTGCGTCATCGTTCATGGACGGGATTATATGAGTGCA
>DAIRVB010000394.1:0-4902 GCA_036803065.1 Streptosporangiaceae bacterium | reverse complement strand
GCCTTCCCCAGCCGGGCCTTCCCCGGCTCCAGGTGGGCCTTCCCCAGCCGGGCCTTCTCCAGCTAGGCCTTCCTCGGCCGGGCCTTCACCAGCCGGGCCTTCACTGACTGGCCCTTCACCGGGAGGGACCTGCTGGCCGATGCCCAGATGTCCTTCGATGGCGGCCAGCCGGGCGGCGATCGCGTCGAGCCTGCTCACGATCGCCTCGGCTTGCCGGTTCACAATTGATTCGAGTCGTCCGGACGAGCCAGCGGGGCGCGCTGAGGACAGCCGCTCTTGACCCTCCATCTGGTGGCTATGCAGGAGCTGCACCACCTGCTGGCGGACCAGGTTCAGGTCAGCGCCCAGGTTGGCGAGCACCCGGGCCGCCACGCCTTCACCTTCACGGATCAAGCCGAGCAGGATGTGCTCGGTGCCGATGTAGTCGTGGCCGAGCTGCAGCGCCTCGCGCAACGAGAGCTCGAGCACCTTCTTCGCACGCGGCGTGAACGGAATATGGCCGCCCGGGCCTTCCTTTCCCCGGCCGACAATCTCCTCGACCTGCTGCCGTACGGCGGCCAGGCCGATCCCGAGCGCTTCCAGGGCCTTGGCCGCCACGCCCTCGCCTTCTTGAACCAGGCCGAGCAGGATGTGCTCGGTGCCGATGTAGTTGTGGTCGAGTCTCCTGGCCTCGTCCTGGGCCAGGACCACGACCCGGCGCGCCCGGTCGGTGAACCTCTCGAACATGTCCGCGCTCCCACAGTGGGTGTAGCAAGTGGCAGCCGGGCGCAGGCACGGACCTGCCCGGCTGCCGGGAAGATCACCAGCCGCGGCCTGCGTAACGCTCGCCAGGCTGCAGGGTGTCCAGGTTGATGCCCACCATGGCCTCACCGAGCCCGCGTGAGACCTTGGCGACAACATCGGGGTCGTCATGGAACGTAGTGGCTTTCACGATCGCTTCGGCGCGCCGGGCCGGATCGCCCGACTTGAAGATCCCCGACCCGACGAACAGCCCCTCGGCGCCCAGCTGCATCATCATCGCGGCGTCCGCGGGCGTGGCGATGCCGCCCGCCGTGAACAGCACGACCGGCAGGCGGCCGGCCCTGGCGACCTCGGCGACCAGCTCGTAGGGGGCCTGGAGATCCTTGGCCGCGGCGAACAGCTCCTCGTCGCGGAGCGTGCCGAGACGCCGGATGTCCGCCGAGATCTGGCGCATATGCCTGGTCGCTTCCACGACGTTGCCGGTCCCGGCCTCGCCCTTCGACCTGATCATGGCCGCGCCCTCGGTGATCCGCCGTAGTGCCTCGCCCAGGTTCGTGGCGCCGCAGACGAACGGCACGGTGAAGGCCCACTTGTCCACGTGATGTGCTTCATCCGCGGGCGTGAGCACCTCGGACTCGTCGACGTAGTCGGCGCCGATCGCCTGGAGCACCTGGGCCTCGGCGAAGTGACCGATCCGGCACTTCGCCATGACCGGGATGGACACCGCCGCGATGATCTCCTCGATCATGTCGGGGTCGCTCATCCGGGCGACCCCGCCCTCAGCGCGGATGTCGGCGGGCACCCGCTCCAGGGCCATCACCGCTACCGCGCCGGCGTCCTCGGCGATCTTGGCCTGCTCGGGCGTCACCACGTCCATGATCACGCCGCCCTTGAGCATGTCGGCCATGCCCCGCTTGACGCGCGCGGTCCCGGTCTGCCCGGGGGCTCCCGTCTCGGTGCCGGGGTTCCCGGCGCTGGCTGCGGCATTGCTGACTGACACGACTGACCTCACTTGATCACGATGTTCTGGCTGGTGGCCGCCATAGAGCTGGTGGCCGCCATAGATTGAGCTACCTCCATGGTAGGCGCTCCGTCAGCCGGTCAGATGGGGCATATCGGTGCCCCGGCCCGGTCCGCCCGCGGCGACCAGCGAGTCGTCGATCTCGAAGAACTCCGGCAGCTCCGCGCCACCAGCCAGGCCAAGCACCCGGACCAGCCATCTCCGGCGGGCGGCACGGGTGGCGGCTACCGCGTCGTTGTAGAACCTGCGGGCCAGGAAGACCTGATGCGCCGCGGCCTCAAGTTCCGCCAGAAGGTCGTCCGCGCTGCCCTGCCCGCTCAGCATTCTGCGGAAGTCGGGCTGGCCGACCACGGCCCGCAGGGAACGGGTGAGGTCACTCTCGGCCAGCTCGGTCGGCTCGCCCGCCGCCCGGGCGTCGTGCGCGGCCCCGGCGAGCAGCAGGCTGGTCGCCGGATCGAGCACCCCGCACGCGGCGAGTTCGAGCGCGACGGAACTTCGGCGCAGCAGCGCGGCATCGAGCGCGGCCCGCGCGGTGTCCACCCGGGCGTGCAGCCGGTCCAGCCTGCCCGCCCGCCACGAGACGTAGACGCCGACCAGCACGGCCAGCGCGATGATCAGGATGACGTCGATCAGCACGGGACCCCTGCCTCACCCGGGTCCGCGGGGCCGCCCTGCGCCGTCACCGCGCCACCCCGACCTGCCCGGTGGCAGGCACCACAGCCTCGTAGACGTGCACCACGTCCCTGGCCACCACCGGCCAGTCATAGACCCGTACCGCCTCGGAGGCGGCGGCCGACAGGTCGGCCCGCCGCTGCGGGTCATCCAGCAGCCGCCCGGCCGCCCGGGCCAGGTCGCTGGGGTCGCCGGTCTCGAAAAGCTCGCCGGCCCGGCCGCCGCGCAGCACCTGGCGGAACGCGTCAAGATCGCTGGCGACTATCGGCGCGCCCGAGGCCATGGCCTCGGCCAGGACGATGCCGAAACTCTCACCCCCGGTGTTCGGCGCACAGAACACGTCGACCGAGTGATAGGCGCGCGCCTTGTCGTCCTCGGTCACCTGGCCGAGCATGATCACTCGCTCGCGCAGCGGTGCGGACACCTTCTCGAGGGCATCGTCGGTGTCCCCCGGGCCGGCGATGAGCAGCCGCAGCCCCGGCCGCTGCGTGCCCAGCGTCTCGAAGGCGCGCAGCAGGACATCCAGCCCCTTGCGCGGCTCGTCCATCCGGCCGAGGAACCCGAGGGCACCCCCCGCGCCCGGCCAGCCCGGAAGCGGGCTCGCCTTCTCATACCGGCGCACGGTCACGCCATTGGGGATAAGCACCGCGTCCCCGCCGGTGTGCTCGACCAGGGTGGTGCGCGCCGCCTCGGATACGGCTATCCATCCGTTGACCTTCTCCAAGGCGGTCCGCAAGGCGGGGGCGGAGGCGTGCATCACCCGCGACCGCGGCGTGGCGGTGTGCACGGTGGCCACAATCGGGCCGTCCGCGACCCAGCAGGCCAGCAGCGAGAGACTCGGAGCGGCGGGCTCGTGCACGTGCAGCACGTCGAACGCGCCCTCCTTGACCCACCGCCGCACCCGGCTGGCCGACAGGAAGCCGAACGCGAGCCTGGCCACCGAGCCGTTGTAAGGGACCGGGACGGCACGGCCGGCTGACACCACGTAGTCCGGCAGCGGTGTGTCGTCGTCCGCCGGGGAGATCACCGAAACCTCGTGGCCAAGCCCCATCAGCGCCTCCGCGAGGTCCCTGATGTGCTGCTGCACGCCGCCCGGCACTTCCCAGGTGTAGGGGCAGACCAGGCCAACTCTCACGGCTGCGCCCCATCACTGCTGCCCGCGGCGTCGGCTGCGGCCAGTCGCACGGGATCCAGATCCGCAACGAACACCCGCTGCAGCATGTGCCAGTCCGCCGGATGGGCGGAGATGGCCGCCTCAAAAACCCGCGCGACCTCCTGGGTCATGGCGGCCACCTTCTGCCGCCGGTCTGCCCCGTCCGGCACCGGGATCTCCTCATGGATGTTGACTGCCCAGCAGTCCCCCTCGTACCACAGTGTGGCGGGTAGCAGGGCAGCGCCGGTCTGCACGGCCAGCGTGGCGGCCCCGGCCATCATCCGTGCCTTCTCACCGAAAAGCTCCACCTGGATGCCGCCGCCGGTGACGTCCCGGTCGACGGCCAGGCAGACCAGCCCTCCGGCCCGCAGCCGCTGGGCCAGGACGCCGAACCTGCTGTTGCCGCCGGAGGCCGGGAGCACTTCGAACCCGAGGCCCTCGCGGAACTCCACGAACCGCCGGTACACGGACTCGGGCTTGAGACGCTCAGCCACCGTGGTGAGCTTCGGCACCCCGCGGGCGATGATCCACGCCCCGGCCTCCTCGTAATTCCCCATGTGCGGCAGGGCGACAACCACCCCACGGCCCGCCGCCAGGTTATCGAACAGCACCTTCTCCTGGCCGACGCTGAGCGTGCTGTCGAGCATCTTCTCGGCCGAGATCGCCGGGAGCCGGAACACCTCCAGCCAGTACCGTGCGTAGGAGCGCATGGCCGCCCTGGACAGCGCGCGGAGTTCCGCGCCCGTCGGGACCGGGCCGATCACCCGGCGCAGGTTGCCTTCCAGCGTCTGCACCCGGGGGCCCTGGCGGCGCCACGCGATGTCGCCGGCACACTCGGACACCCAGCGCGCCCACGACTCGGGCACCCGGCAGACCAGCGACCAGCCCAGCCCGTAGGCGGCGTCGGCCAGCCGGTCCTTCAGCGGGGACATCCCGTGCCCTCCCCCGTGCCTTGATCAGCTGTGCCTTGACCAGCCGTGCCTTGACCAGCCGTGCCTTGATCAGCCTGCTTCGCGGCGCCCGGGCCGACCGCCTGCCGTACCACCAGCACCCGCTGCCCGAAGGTGACCGTGCTCAGCACGGCCAGCGCCCACAGTCCCACCGGGAGCACGTACGGCACGCCGAGACCGCTGAGGCCGGTGGAAAGCAGGATGATGACGATCCGCTCTGACCGCTCAGCCAGGCCGACGTCGGCCCGCACCCCCAGCCCTTCCGCCCGGGCCCGGGCGTAGGACACAATCGCGCCGGCCACGAGGCAGTACACCGTCACCCCGGCACGCGCAGGCTGATGGCCGCCGCGGGCCAGCCAGGCCGC
>DAIRVB010000393.1:0-4903 GCA_036803065.1 Streptosporangiaceae bacterium | reverse complement strand
ACCGCGCAACCGCAGGCCGCGGCGTCGGCCGGGTAGCTGAGCCGCTCGCCCGCTTCGGCGGCCGCGCCCGCCGCCCGGAACAGCCCCGCCCCCCCGGTCGCGTCGGCCAGTGCGTCGGCGGCCAGGATCATCGCCGCCGCGGTCCAGCTGCTGCGCTCGGCGGGGAAGTGTTTCTCGTTGGCGAACTGCCAGCCCGTCCAGTAGGCGCCGTCGGCATCCCTGAGGTGCTGGATGTCTGCAAACAGCCGCAGCGCACGGGGCCGGTCGCCGAGCGCGTCGAGCGCCATCACCAGCTCACACGTTTCCGCCCCGGTAACCCACGGCTGATCGCTGACGCACCGCACGCCCAGATCCGGCACGACGAATTCGGGCCAGCCCGCGTCCAAGCGCTCGACCGCCGCCCGCCCGCGCACCGGCCCGGCCAGGACCGGGTAGTACCAGTCCATCGAGAACTCGCTCTTGTCGGCGAACGCCTCTGGGTGGCACGCCACCACGTGCCCGAGCCGGTCCGCGGCCAGTTCCCAGCCCGGCTGTGGCTCGCCCATGTGCTCCGCCAGCGATACAGCGCAGCGCAGGCTCTGGTGCGTGCTTGAGCAGCCGGTCAGCAGCGCGTAGCTGGCGGGCGCGCCGTCGGCCGCCCTTTTCCAGACGATCTCGCCGCGGGCCGTCTGCAGGGTGAGTACGAACTCGATCGCCCGGCGGACCGTGGGCCACATCTGGCGGACGAATTCCTCGTCCCCGGTGACCAGGAACTCATGCCAGGTGCCCACCGCCACGTACGCGACCTGGTTACTCTCTGCCGCACTGTCAGTGATCACGTCCCCCACGGTCTTCTTCGGCCACGACCCGTCCGGGCGCTGGGTGACCCGCAGCCAGTCGTAGGCCCGCCGGGCCGCCTCGGTGAGCCCGCAGGCGCTCAGCGCCATCGCGCACTCGACGTGGTTCCACGCGTCGCAGTGGCCGTCCGGCCAGCCGATCGCGCCGGCCCGCTGCTGGCCGGCGGCGATGCAGCGTCCCGTGGCCAGGACGTCGTCCGCAGTCAGGATGCCGGGTACCGCCGGCCTGCGCAGTGCGGGCATCTGCGGGGCGGGGCCCCGGCCGGGAGGCGTCACGGTACCGCCCGGGATCTCACCTGGCGGCATAGGCCCGCTCAGGCTGGGCCGCCACCGGGGCTGCGCCCGGCGCCTGCGGCTTCTCCGCGTAGATGACGAGGCTCTTGCCGATCACCGGGTCCAGCGCCCGTTCCGCCAGCCGGGTCAGCGCCGGCCGCTTCATGATGTCCCAGACCAGGAGCCGGTGGTAGGCGCTGGCCAGCGGGTGATCATCGTCGTGCACGCCGACCGCGCACTTCAGCCACCAGTACGGCGAGTGCAGTCCGTGCGCGTGATGGTGAGCGCCGACAGTCAGGCCGGCCGCCCGGAGTTTCGCCTCGAGTTCGGCGCGCGTGTAGATGCGCACGTGGCCGCCCGGGACGTTGTGATAGTCGTCGGACAGGCTCCAGCAGATGCGCTCAGGCAGCCAGGCGGGCACGGTGACCGCGGCGACCCCGCCGGGCCGCAGCACGCGGGTGACTTCTCGTATCGCCCGCTGATCACCGGGGATGTGCTCGAGCACCTCGGCGGCGATCACCCGGTCGAACGCGCCGTCGGCGAACGGCATCGCGGTGGCGTCACCGCGCACGACGGCGGCGCTGGCTCCCCGCGGGGCTTCACCCGCCTCCTTCATCGCCGTGAGCATCGCGCCGACCTGCTCCAATTCGCCAGCGTCCGCATCGAAGGCAACGACATGAGCTCCGCGCCTGAATGCCTCGAACGCATGTCTTCCCGCGCCGCAGCCCATGTCCAGCACGCGGTCGCCGGGACTGACCGGCAGGCGGTCGAAGTCGATGGTCAGCACGGCCCGGCTCCTTCGGGCGCAGGCCCTTCGGGCGCAGATCCCTCTGGCGCGGGACTTTCCAGCACGGGACTTTCCAGCACGGGGCCTCCGGTCCCGGCGCGCTGGGCCGCAGCCCGCGCGTCGTCGATCGCGTAGCGGTAACGCTCGACGGTGGCCCGGGCGACCGCGCTCCAGGTGAACCGTTCCTGGACCCGCTGCCAGGCCGTGGCGCCCAGCCGCGCGCGCTCCTCGGGCGAGTCGAGCAGGCCGCTCAGCACGGTGAAGAGCGCCTCGGCGTCGCCCGGCGTGACCAGCACGGCGGCATCGCCGGTCACCTCGGGCAGGGCGCCGGTGTCGCTGGCCACCAGGGGAGTCCCTGAGGCCATGTGCTCCACGGCCGGCAGCGAGAACCCCTCGTACAGCGACGGCACCACGGCGATCTCGGCGCTCGCGGTCAGGTCGGCGAGTTCCTCGTCGCTGATCCCGTGCACGAAGCGAACCCGGTCGCCCAGTGCGAGGTCACTGGCGAGGCGCTCGGTCGGCCCGCCCGGCGCTGGCCTGCCCACCACGATCAGCTGCGCTTCCCGTTCTGCCGTGATCTTGCCGAATGCCTGCAGCAGCGTCGCCACGCCCTTCAGCGGGGAGTCCGCGCTGGCCACCGCGACGATCCGGCCGGGCACCCGGGGAGCTTGCCGGGGGTGGAACAGGCGGGTGTCCACGCCGAGCGGGATGACGTGCACATTCTCCGGTGCCACCTTGAAGTCACGGCAGATGTCGGCGCGGGAGGACTGCGAGGCGGTCAGGATCGGCCCGACCCGGCGGGCGACGCGGGCCTGCATCCGCACGAAGCTGTACCAGCGCCATTTGGCCAGCTTGGACACGCCGCTGGCGGCCTCCAGTTCGATCCGCCGGTCCACGCTGATCGGGTGGTGGATGCTGGTCACCAGCGGCAGCCCGGCCCGGCCGAGGCCGAGCATCCCGTAGGCGAGCACCTGGTTGTCGTGCACCAGGTCGAAGTCGGCGCGGCGGGCCCGCATGATGCGCAGCGCGCGCAGGCTGAATGTGAGCGGCTCGGGGAACGCGCCCGTCCGCATATGTGCGAACTCCAGCGCGTCAATCCAGTCGCGGTACTCCGACGGGCGCGGCCAGCGGAACGGGTCCTCGTCCCGGTACAGGTCGAGGCTCGGCACATGGTGCAGCAGCGGGCCAGGCTCAAGCTCAGGGTAGGGCTGGCCGGAGAAGACCTCGACGTGGTGCCCGAGCGCGCTGAGCTCGCGGGAGAGGTGGCGCAGGTAGATGCCCTGGCCGCCGCAGTGCGGCTTGCTGCGGTAGGAGAGCAGCGCGACGCGGAGCGGCCCATCGGTGGTCATCACGCAGGTCAGCCTCCTCGTCCACCGCTGGCCGTCGGTGTGCCCGAGGGCCGCCCGCGTGGCCTGTTAGGCAGCGAACATTATCATCGGGTACGGCCGGTGCCCGGCATCGGGGAAGAGCCCAATTCCGGTCACTGGCGGACCCCCGGCGCCGGGGACCGGGCCGCGCCGCCGCCGGGCTCGGTAAGCTGCGGCAACGTACGCTGATTTCGCATGACGTGACTTCCTTTTACTAACCGTGACCCTGACTTAACCTGACTCGATACGCGAGCACGGAGGCTCCGCTGACCAGGCGTGCATTGATCACTGGGATCACCGGGCAGGACGGGTCTTACCTCGCCGAGCATCTGCTGTCGCTCGGATACGAGGTCTGGGGCCTGGTGCGGGGACAGTCCAATCCCCGGGTGCGGCGGGTCCGTGAACTACTCGGGGATGTCCGGCTGGTCCGTGGCGACTTGCTCGACCAGGGAAGCCTCATCTCCGCCGTCGAGCGCGTCCAGCCCGATGAGGTCTACAACCTGGCGGCGATCTCCTACGTGCCCATGTCCTGGCAGCAGGCGGAACTCACCGGGGAGGTGACCGGCCTTGGCGTGCTGCGGGTACTTGAGGCGATCCGGGTGTGCAGCGGCATCAGTGCCTCACGGACTCCCGGCGGCGGCCAGATCCGCTTCTACCAGGCGTCGTCCTCGGAGATGTTCGGCAAGGTCCGGGAGTCCCCGCAGACGGAACGGACCCCGTTCCATCCGCGCAGCCCGTATGGCGTGGCCAAGGCGTACGGGCATTTCCTCACCCAGAATTACCGCGAGTCCTACGGCATGTACGCCGTGTCGGGCATCTTGTTCAATCACGAGTCACCGCGGCGCGGCGCAGAGTTCGTCAGCCGCAAGGTGTCGCTCGGTGTCGCGCGGGTCAAGCTCGGCCACGAGCGGAAGCTGCGGCTCGGCACCCTGTGGGCCAGCCGGGACTGGGGATTCGCGGGCGACTACGTGCGCGCCATGCAATTGATGCTGGCGGCCGGCGAGCCCGACGATTACGTGATCGGCACCGGTGTCACCCATACCGTGGAGGAACTGGTCGAGCGCGCGTTCGGGGTGGCCGGGCTGGACTGGCACGAGCACGTGGTCTGCGACGCCGCCTTCGTCCGGCCCGCCGAGGTCGACCAGCTCTGCGCGGACCCGTCGCTGGCTGCGGAGCGGCTCGGCTGGGAGCCGAAGCTCGGCTTCGAGGAGCTGATCAGCATGATGGTCGAGGCTGACCTGGAGCTCCTGTCCACACCGGGCAGCCACGAAGACGACTCGTTCGGCCCCGAGTGCTGGTAGCCCCCGCAGCCGCGACCGCAAATTCCATGATCACGGAGGATCTGTGGCTCTACAGGGCGCCGATCCTCCGTGATCATAAAAGCGCGGTGGCGGGGCCTGGTCAGGAGGCGATGTGGCCGACCAGGCTGCCGATTCCGTAGGTGAGGCCTGCGGCGACGGCGCCGAGGAGTAGCTGGCGGACCGCTCCGCGGAGGAACGGCCGGTCGGTCAGCCGGGCCACGAGGCCGCCGCCGATGAACGCCGCGATGGCCGCCAGGCCCAGCGTGGCGGGCAGCGAGGCGAGGCCAGCCAGGTAGGGCAGCAGCGGGATCAGCGCACCCACGGCGAAGGTGACCAGCG
>DAIRVB010000392.1:0-4923 GCA_036803065.1 Streptosporangiaceae bacterium | reverse complement strand
GTACCGGCCTCCGGTGAACCCTACCCAGTGGGTGCCGCGCGAGCGGGGGCCTGACAGGTCCAGGAAGCCGATCGAGCGCGGCTCCCATGGGCGGCTGAGGTCGAATACCTCGATGCCGGCGGGTCGCGTGCCTGGCGTGGCGACCTGGTAGGCGACCAGCATGATCTCGTCCGCGACGGCCAGCGAATTCGACCGGACGCCGCCGTGCGGCAGGGTCGGCTGGGCCAGCAGTCGCGGTGCCCTCGGGTCAGTGACGTCGAGCACGCTGAAGTTCACCGGGCCCCGCTCGTGGGCGATGTAGAGGTACCGGGCGCCGCCGCGTTCGAGCAGCGCCGTACCTTCCCCGCAGTTGCCGTGGCCGGCCAGGTGGTGCCGGCCCAGGTACCGCATCCCGCGGCATTCCAATGGGTGCACAGCCATCCTTTGCTCGACAATCATCTTCTTGGGCTAATCATGTCGTATGGTGGGAATGAGGTTAATCACTTGATTGGCTTGGCTGCCGGTGTCCCCGCTGTCAGGAGGTCCACTGCGATGAGGGCATTGTTAGCGCTCGTGGCGGCGGCGGCGCCGCTGGCGCTGTGCGCGTGCGGCTCGGGCGGCTCCGCGGGGTCGAGCGCGCACAGTCCGATCTCCGTCGGCTACGAACTGCCGCTCACCGGCACCGTCGCCCTCGCCGGGAAGCAGGAAGAAGAGGGCTGGAACATCGGGCTGCAGGCCTTCGGGCGCAGCGTGGACGGCCATCGCATCGTCACCTACTTCGACGACACCGGCGGCAACCCCGCGGTCGCGCTGTCCGACGCACGCTCCCTGGTGCAGGGCAAGCACGTCCAGATCCTGGAGGGCCCGCTGCTCGCGAGCGAGGATGCGGCGGTGGCTCCCTACCTCGGTTCCCAGCACGTCCCGCTGGACAACCTCGCCATCTGCTCGCAGACGCAGCTGACCGATAACGCCCTCTACGGCAACGCGCTGAGCTCAGGGTGGGTATGCAACACGCCGGACATCATGGCGGCGGATTATCTCTACACCGATCTCGGCTACCGGCACGTGACCGTGCTGGCGAACGACTACGCGTTCGGCTGGCTGTCGGCGGGCGGCTTCATCAAGCAGTTCACTCGGCTGGGCGGAAAGATCGACAAGGTTCTGTGGCCCCCGCTGACCACCGTTGACTACGGTCCGTACGTGTCCTCGATCCCGAAGAGCACACAGGCTGTCTTCGCGGAGACCCTCGGGGCGGGATCCGTCAACTTCACCAAGGCCTACACGCAGTTCGGCCTGCGGGGAAAGGTCCCCCTGTTCGGCAACACCACCGTGTTCGACTACTCGGTGCTGCCCGGGGAGGTGGCGCCAGACGTGCTGGGCGACCAGATGTCGGCGCAGTACTGCGACGGGATCAACACCCCGGCGAACACCAAATTCACCAGCCTCTTCATGCAGGCCTACCACACCCGTCCCGGTTACTACGCGGAGGCGGCCTACGTGCACGCCGAACTGGCCGTCGCCGCGCTGAAGAGCCTGCATGGCGTCGCGACGAACGCCACCGCCGTCGCTCGCGCCCTGAAGACAACGGCGGTCGCCGCGCCACGCGGGCCGATGCGGCTCAGCCCGGTCGTGGACGGCCCGATTCAGAACGACTACATCTGCAAGGTCGAGAATGTGCAGGGCACGCTCGAGGACGTGCCGATCAAGACCTACCAGTCGGTCTCGCCCTGGGGCACGCTGCCCTACCAGACCTGGGCGCAGGAGTTCAAGGCCGACTCCGTCGGGCAGCCGAGCGCCTGACCAGGCGGGGGAGGGGGCGGCGCGGCAGCGCCGACTCGAAGAGAGCAGCATGGACGACCTAGCGGTAGAACAGGTAGGCATTGTCGGCCTCGGGACGATGGGCGGCTCGATGGCGCGGCATCTTCTCGCGGCCGAGTACCGGGTCGTCGGGCATGACGTCGCCCGGGCCGCCGCCACGGCCTTCGCGGCTGCGGGTGGTGCCCCGGCGGCGTCGGCCGCCGAGGTCGCGGCCAGGGCAGACGCCGTCATCCTGTCGCTGCCGTCAGCCGCGGCGTTCGATGAGGTGACGAGCGGCGCGGATGGGCTGCTGGCTGGGGCACGGCCAGGGCTGATCGTCATTGAGACCAGCACGCTGCCCCTTGCCGTCAAGGAGGGAGCCCGGCGGCTGCTGGCCGAGCGCGGGGTGGCGCTGCTCGACTGCCCGATCAGCGGCACGGGAGCGCAGATCCGCACGAAGGACATTGCCATCTATGCCAGCGGTGACCCAGCTGTGCTGGACCGGGCGCGGCCGGTCCTGGCCGCCTTCTCCCGTGCCTGCTTCGACCTCGGCGAGTTCGGCAACGGGTCGAAACTCAAGTTCGTCGCCAACCTGCTGGTGGCGATCCACAACGCCGCGGCAGCCGAGGCTCTGCTCGTGGCGGAGCGGGCCGGCCTGGACCTGCAGGCCACCCTCCAGGCGCTGACCGCGGGCGCGGGCACCTCGCGCATGCTGGAGATCCGGGGGCCGCTGATGCTCAGCGGAGACTACGGCGATCCGACCATGCGGGTGCTGACCTTCCAGAAGGATCTCGACATCATTACCGGGTTTCTCCGGGAGGCCGGCTGCCCGGCGCTGCTGTTCACCGCCGCCGCCCAGCTGAACCTGGCCGCGCTCGCCCAGGGCCACGCCAATGAGGACACGGCGAGCGTATTCGCCGTGCTGCAATTGCTGGCTGGTGCGGCAGAGCCGTCCTCCGCCGGCGCTCCCGCCCCGGCACACTATTATGAATAGAGTCAGCCAACGGTCGGCATGATTGCCGTGCGAGCGTTGACCCGCATGATTGCCGCGAGAAGGGGTGCGCTGACGTGGGGGACGTGAGTCCGGTAGCCGTGAAGTCTGGTAGCTATGAGTCTGGTAGCTGTGAAGTCTGGTAGCAGGGAGCGGGCGGTCGGCACCCGCGACCGCGTCATTTCCCATCTCGCGGCGTCCGGCGAGATCAGGGACGCCACCGGGATGGCCAGCACTGCGCTGGCTGAGGCAATCGGGTACCCAGGATCGAGCGTCGCGTTCGCCCAGCTGCTGTCGGGCATGGAGCGTTCCGGCCTGATCGAGCGCGAGGTACGGGGCAAACGCACCTACCGGATTGCCGCAGCCGGTGTGGCCGGTGTGGCCGGTGTGGCCGGACCGGGGTCGGCGATGGCGGCCCCGCGCGGTAGCCAGCGCCGCGGTCGCCAGCCCACCGGCCCGGACGACGATGCTGGTGGCCGGGGCCTGGCCGTCGCCGCAGCAAGAGCCGCGGACCTCGACTACGACGAACTGGCCCGGCGGCTGCTGGTCCAGATTGTGCAGCGGCTCGCGATCTCGCCCGGCGGCGGCACGGCAGGCGGGGACCTGGCCGAACCTGCCGGAGCTGGGCCTGCCGGGGCTGGGCAGAGCGGCGCCGCGCTGCAGCGGACCGTCGCCAGCCTGGAGCAGAAACTGGCCAGCGTCCAGTCCAAGCAGCGCAGGCTCACAGCGGAGAACGCGAAGCTGCGCGAGCAACTCCAGGCGGCGCAGCAGAGCATGGCGGAGGCCGAGGCGCGAGACAGCGCCGGGTCCATCGCCGGGCGATTCGACACGGCCGAGGTGCTGCTCCTGGAGCGCCTGCTTTCGCCGCTTCGCGACCAACGGGACCGGCGCGAAGAAGCCGGCGCCGGCTGACGGGATCAGCGGGCTCCCCGGTCCGTCCTGTCCCATGGAATCATTGGTGGCTTTCCCGGACGATGATAATGTCCAATCATGTAGCTATCACGGCTGGCTGCGTGGTGACCGGCGCGGCGGCAGGGTTCGCCGTGCCAGCGGCATGCTGACGCGGAGCCGGCCCGGGCGGCGCGGGAGAGGAATCTCGTGGACTCGGAGAGGCTCGGATGGGGCGTCATCGGGCTCGGCAGGATCGCGTCGACGCAGATAGCACCCGGGATCGTGGCATCCGCCGGCAGCTCACTCATCAGCGTGGTGAGCCGGGACCCGGGACGGGCCGAGGAGTTCGCCCAGATGCACGGCGCGGCCCATGCCCTTGATGATTACGCCAAGATGCTTGCTGATCCCGCGGTCGAGGCCGTCTATATCGCCACCCCGAATGCCCTGCACGCCGAGCGGGTGATAGCGGCGGCCCGGGCGGGCAAGCACGTCCTGTGCGACAAGCCACTCGCGGTGAAGGTTGCCGACGCGCGGCGCTGCGTCGACGAATGCCGCGGTGCGGGCGTGCGGCTCGGCGTCACCTTCCAGACCCGCAATCACGACGGCCTCGCCGAGGCCGCGGAACTGGTGCGCAGCGGGGCCATCGGCACAGTGGTCATCGCCGAGGTGGAGATGAGCGCCGGACGGAACCTGCCCACGGGCTGGCGCACGGATCCGGCCCTGGCCGGGCTCGGCACGCTCAACAACATCGCCGTCCACGCCTTTGACCTGCTGCGTTACTTGATCGGCTCAGAGGTATCCGAAGTCGTCGCCCTGGTGGACTCCGAGCCCGGTTACCAGGTGGACACGACCGCGCTGGTCCTGCTCCGGTTCGGCAACGGCACGCTGGCCTACGTCAACGCGAACCAGTCCGTGCCCAACGGGCGGGACGACATCGTGATCTACGGCACCGAGGGCCGGGTCCTGGGCCGCAACCTGTCGAGGCCCGGGCGCGCGGGCACGCTGAGTTTCATCACCCGCGACGGCGAGCGGGAGTTCCCCGCCACATCGCACGACGCCTACCGGCGCACCATCGAGGCGTTCGTGGACGCCGTCCGCGGCGGGCGTGACCCCAGCCCGTCGGGGGAGGACGGGCTGCGCAGCGTGGAACTCACCACGGCCATCGCGGTGGCGATCCGGGAACGGCGGGTGATCTCGCTCCGATGGACGGGCCGGACCGCGCCTAAGTGACGAGGGGAGCCTGAGAGCCGCTGGTGTGGCTCCGA
>DAIRVB010000391.1:0-4932 GCA_036803065.1 Streptosporangiaceae bacterium | reverse complement strand
CTCGGCGGCGGCGAGGATCGCCCGGTGCTCGGCCGCTTCCCGCTCCCAGGAAGGGGTCTGCAGCCAGGCCGCCGCGGACACCAGAGCTGTCTGATCCCGCAGGTCATCAAGCACCTCAACGAGAAGAACGTTGCCACAGCCGAGGTACAGCGCGCGGTGGAAGTCCCTGTTGGCGAGGGACCGGCCGGCCCGGTCGGTGGCGGCATCGGAGCGGTCCAGGGCCCGGCCGGCCGCTTCCCAGTTTCCGGTCCGGGGAATCGACCGGCGGAGCGCCTCGGGCTCGAGTAGCAGCCGCATGTCGTAGACGGAATGAGCCAGGTCGTCGTCCACACGGCGCACCATCGCGCCCTTGTACGGGCTCATCGTCACCAGGCCCGCGCCGGCCAGCGTCTTGAGCGCCTCGCGCACGGGCGTCTTGGAGACGCCGAGCGTCTGCGCGAGTTCGGTCTCGACCAGGCCCTGGCCTGGACGCAGCTCACCGGTCAGGATGGCGTGCTTGATGGCGTCGAGCACGACAAGTGTCCGCGGCGGGATGGCCCCGACGGTCCCCCCCAGGAAGATCCGCCCCGCAGCCGCGGTCGAGTCGCCCAGCACCGCGGCGTCGTTACGGTCAAGCCCCTGCTCCATCATGCCCAATCCCGTCAAACGATCATGTATGGCATCTCATATATGACGCACGAGGACGGTACAGCCGCATAACACGGCTGTCAACGAGTTCGCGCCTCGCCGTGAACCGACCTGGAGCCTCGTCCGGAACCGTTCTGAAAACACCGCCTGGGCGGCCGGGCCCGGCGCTCGATGGGCACACAGACGGGACGGGCGGGGCAACCTGGTAGCCGCCCGGCCATCGACGGGCACCCGGACGCAGCCCGCCATGGGTGGATGGTGGTGCGGGTGGTGGGTGTGGGTCTTAGCGGCCGAGGGCGGTGGCGACCGCGGTGTAGGCGGCCTTATGCGCGCCCGTGGCGGTGACCAGCCCGAACCAGTTCTCGTCGGTGGCCTGGCTGGTTCCCTCGTCCTGCCAGCTGTAGAGGTAGAGGCCACCGATCCAGCTCGTGTTCCTGGTGTTGGCGATGGCCTGGGACAGATCGGCGCCCTGCGCTGCCTGGCCGACCCCGTCCGGGCCGCTGGAAGGCGCGCCGACCTCGGTGATCCAGACCTGCTTGCGGCTGTCCCCGTGGCTGGTCATGACGCTGCGGATAGAAGGCCTCGTCTGGCCCATCTGGGACCACCCCGACCAGGACTGGTAGCTGTCAGGCAGTGCGGGATAGCTGTAAGGGTGATAGCCCACCGCGTTGAAGCTGCCCTTGGCCCCGTGGGCGTACATGTCCTGCAGGAAGGTGATCGCGTTGATGTGGGTGCCGTCGTTAACCTCGGGGGCGAGCCCGCCGGACACGACGAACGCCGACCGGTCAGCCCTCTTGATCGAGGCGTAGGCGGCCTTCAGATCTGCGGTGTAGGCGGCGGGGTTCGGCTTGGGTGACCAGAAACCGGCGCTATTCGGCTCGTTCCAGATCTCGAACATGCGGACGCCCGTCGGGGCGTAGCGGGCGGCGACCTCGCCGGCGAACCTGGCGAAAGCAGCGGGCCGCGCGGGAGTCGGTGACACGTCCCCGCTGGTGCCGGCTTTCGCGGCCCACGCGGGGCAGCCGTCGATGATCAGGTCGACCGACATCCCCGCGGCGCGGACCGACCGGACCACCCGGTCCAGCGGCGCCCACCTGAACTTCTTAGGCCCCCGGGCCTGCACGCTGCTCCAGTCGGCCTCCAGCCTGATCGAGACGATCCCGATGGCCTTCATCGCCGCCAGCTCAGAAGCCTGCACCCTGGCCGGCTTGGCAATCAGATCGGGTTCGGCGATGCCTATCTGCTTCACACGTGGTGCGGATCCGCCGACGCAGGGCCTGCCGAACGCCGAGCCGTGCCGCACGCAGGGCTGCGCGCCGTTCGCGCCGTTCACGCCGTTCGCGTCGGTCATCTGGGCCTGGCCACAGGCGGCCAGAGCCGGCGCCAGCCCGGCGAGCAGCGCAAGTACGAGCACAAAAATCGGCTTATTTGGCATTCCATCTGTTAATTACCCTACGGATTAGTAATATAACCCTAAGTCATCAACCCCATCCACTTCGCTGGATACGAGCGGGGGGCGAGATGGCTGACGCCACCCCGCCCCCGTTCGGCGGCCCGGATCTAGAGCCCGGGGTAACCGGGGAAACTGCAGGAGGGCACGCTCCCGCTGCCGGAGATGCTGCTGACCGTCACATCCGTGCCGGACGGGGTGATGTTCGTGTTGTACTTCCCGATGCTCGCGTACTCGGCGCTGGTGCTCGTCGCGTCCAGGCTGACGTTCTCCAGCGTCAGGCCGAGCAGGTGCGATGAGTTATAGCCCTCGAGCACGGACTGGGCGCTGGACGCCGAACTCACTGACTTCAGGCCGTTGACCACGATGTTCTCGTAGTAGGGCGTGGTCGAGCCATTACCGCTCGAGTAGAACGGGTTGAACTCCAGCGCGTGCTTGACACCCGTCAGGCAGGTGTTGTCGTAGGTCACCTTGTTGACCGTGCCACCCTCGCTTGAGGTGGTCTTGATCCGGATCCCGTTGTTGTCGCCGCTGACATTCCCGGAACTGTCCGCACCGCTGACGGTGTTGTTCTGGACCAGGATGTTGGTGACGCCGTACTGGGTCTGGCTGCCGATCGATATCCCGTGCGTGCCGTAGAAGTGGCTGTTCTCGACCGTCATGTTCGAGGCTGCGCCCGAATTCGTCTTGATCGCGATGCCGTCATCGCCGTCCTGGATGTAGGAGTTGTTGACGGTGACGTTGGTGGCGCTGTCCGGGTCAATGCCGTCGGTGTTCCGCGCGGTCGCCGGGGTCTTGATCCGGGCTCCCCACACGGTGAGCCCGTTACCGCCCTCGAAGTAGATGTGGAACAGCGCACCGTTGATCAGGTCAACGTCATAGACCGTGAAGCTGTTGACGCCGTGCGCCTCGATCAGGCGCGGGTTGTTCTGCTTGTTGCCGTCAGTCTTCGCCGTCTGCGAGAGCGTCCACCAGCTTCCGCTGGTGCCGAGGATGTCCTGGTCGCCGCGGCCGTTGATGGCGCCCTGGCCGCCACCCGAGCCCTGGGTGCCCATGATCCCGGCGTTCGAGCCGGTGACATTGATGAAGGGCTTGCAGCCGTTGCCGGTTGAGGCCACGGTCCCGCAGGTCGCCTGGCCGGAGACCTGGTAGTTGGCGGGGTTACGGGACGCGTACAGCGTGGCACCGTCGTCGACCACGAGGACGACGCTGGCCGGGAGCGACAGCGGGCCGCTGAGGAAGGCATTGTTACTGCCGCTTGGCGCGAGCACCACGGCCTTGCCGGTGCCGCTGCAACTGTTGAGTGCTGACTGGATTCTCGACGTGTCGGGCGGCGACGACTCAGCACTGCTGCTGAACTGCTCATTGCTGGTGGCGAGCGTCGCGCTCAGCGTGCTGCACGCCGACGGCACGGACGGCTGGCTGACCGAGCGGCTGTCACCGGTCGCCAGCGTCAGCGCGGTGGCCGCACTGGCCGGCGACGACGCGAAAACCGCCGGGACGACGGCGGCTCCCGCTCCGAGGATGAGGGCAGATGCGGCGAGCGCGCCGGTCAGAGCCTTCACATGCCCGGCTACTGCGGGCATACGGGCTATCACGGAATTTTCCTCCTTGACTGGACGGGATGGATCAGCACATGCGCAGCCGTCACCCTCAGCCGGCTGCGCCGCAACGGCCTTCCGGGGGGGCCCGCGGCATCCTTGGGCACATCACGTCACCGGGGACGCGCCAGCCCGCGGCCAGAGATCGGCGCTGGGCGTGCCGCGCACTCGGAGTCTCACGTGCGTTCCTCCTCGGGCCAGGGGGGTGACTCAGGGCATGCTGAACCGTCACCCTCACCCGGCCGCGTTACGAACGCGCCGCGGGGCGAGCACGCCGCACTAACGGCGCGTCGCGATGCGCAGCCTAGAATGGCCGTCAGGCGTCCCGCAAGACCGGCTCATGGCGAAGCTCGTTGCGTAAGTCTTTGTGCTGGACAAGGGACAAGCCTGCGCGCCGCTGAATGAAATCAGATGAAAGTCTGATCGGTCCGGGGGAAATGGGCCGGCGGAATTGCCGGGCCAACACGGGTGAAAGCCGGCGCTCCTGGTGGGGCCGCGCGGGCAGGCCCGGGCGGGGGTGGGCCTGCCCGCGCGGACGCCTCAGTACAGCTCGACGCAGTCGTAGCTGTATCCCGGGCTCAGGTAGCCGCCCAGGCCCGCCGAGCCGCTGATGACGGTGATCGTCATGGTGTTGGTGCCGGTAACGAACGCGCTGGCCGGGACGGCGTACGTGTACAGGGCGTTGTTGCCCCGGTAGGTGCCGATGGTCAGGCTGCGCGAACTCGGCTGGCTGGAGGCCGCAGGCCCGGCGGATGCCCAGTTGTTCACGGTGATCTGCGGGCGGCCCCCGCCGTAGGCCGCGGTGATCCCGATCCGCACCGTCCGCGCAGCGACCTGGCCGGAAGCCAGCGTGAACCTGACCGTGGTGGGGTTGTTGATGGCCTTCCACTGGTAGGCGGGGAACTGGGCCGTGCTGCTGCTGCCGACGGTGTAGGTGACCGGCCCCCAGCTCGCCATCCGCGTGTCGGAGGGGTGCATCGACGTCAGGTTGGACCAGTTCAGGAAGCCGCTCGGGGTGCCGTCCCAGGTGCCGATCCGGAAGATGGGGCTGGCCGGGGTGACCCACGCCGAGGCGATGTTCTGCCCGGACGTCGTGGAACCCGCGTTCACCGTCACCGTTCTGGTGGCCACGCCCAGCTCACCCTGGTAGAGCGTCTGGGTGTAGGTCCCCGGTTTCATGGCCGGACTGGTGAAGCTGCCGCCCGGCGGCAGCTTCACCAGTCCGGCCATGAAACCGGGGACCTACACCCAGAC
>DAIRVB010000390.1:0-4965 GCA_036803065.1 Streptosporangiaceae bacterium | reverse complement strand
GCTCATCCACTGCACCCGCAGCCGGATCCAGATCATGGTCGGCACCATCAGCACCAGCACCACGACGCAGGTGATGACCGCCAGTTCCAGGGTGAGCTCCACCGAGCTCAGCAGCCCCTGGTAGGACGCGATCTGCTGCCAGGCCGCCAGCGACCACCTGCCGAGTTTGGCGCCTTGCAGCGAGAACCGGGCCATCGCCAGCAGCGGCAGCAGGAAGAAGAGCCCGAATACCGTGAACACCACGTAGCGGAACAGGTTCAGCCGCTTGCGCCGGCCGGCCTGCATGCCGCGTGGGCCGGCCGCCCCCGCGGTCGGCTCCGGCTCGCCGGCCAGCGCGGTTATCGCAGCCATCGCGCCGCCCTCCGCTGCAGCAATGCATATCCCGTCATGATGATGACCACCATGATCACCATGCCGAGCGCGAGCACGTCAGCCTCATTGACGTTGCTCAGCCCCACCTCGCTGTTGATGGCGGTGCTGATCTGCTGGGGCACGGTATAGGCGATCTGGTTCTCCCAGGCCTGGATCGTCGCGTAGGCCGACAGCGCGTTGGCGAAGAGCAGCAGCGTCGCACCGGTGAAGGCAGGCGCCAGCAGCGGGCCGCCGACATGCCGCCAGTACTGCCACGCCGACGCGCCGAGATTCTCCGATGCCTCCCGCCACTGGATCTTCAGCCCGTCCACCGCAGGCAGGAATACGAGCACCATGAGCGGGATCTGGAAGTACACGTAGATCAGCGCGATGCCCTGCGGGAAGTCGTAGAACCAGCCGGCGTGTATCAGGAACCCGCTGGTCGGGCCCACCGCCGCGAGGAACGCGAACGCCAGGGTTACCCCGCCGAACTGGGCGAGCACGCCCGAGCCGGCCAGGTAGATCCGGCGCACTGCCCCGTCCGGATTCCCGGACACCACGGCATACGCCAGGATCGCGCCGAGCACCGCGCCGATCACCGAGGAGACCGCGCTCAGCTCGATCGAGCCGACGAAGAAGCCGCGCACAGCCGAGTTGCCGAGAATCGAGAGGCTTGACAGCTCAAACCCGCCACGCGGGTTCCGGAACGCGTTGAACAACACGATCCCGGTCGGGAACAGCAGGAAGACCCCGACGTAGCCGAGGAACGGCACGGTACCGACCCAGGCCGGACCCGAAGGCCGGCGCCCGGCCCTGACGGGCCGGGCGCCGGTCTCAGTCGTCGCAGTGACGGCCACAGTCGCTGGCTACTTCACTGCCTGGGCCCAGTTCGTCGCCAGGTATGTGGCGGCGGCGGCGGCCTGGGACGCGTTCAGGAATACCGGTGTCCCTGAGACCGCCGGGAGCTTCCCGGCTGCCCCGGTGTCGATGGAGCCGTTGGAGGCCATCGTCGGCTGCTCGACCGGCCGGGCGCCACCCTGCAGCCACAGGTTCTGCCCACCCGATGCGGACTGCGAGTAGAGGAACTCCTCCCAGAGCCGGGCCGCCGCCGGATGCGGCGCGCTCTTGTTGATGGCCTGCGAGTAGTACCCACCCAGGACGGCGTTCGGTGGAACGAACACCTTCCAGTTCGACACGCCCACATAGCTAGGAAGGTTGAGGTAGTCCCAGTTGAACACGACCGGGGTGGTGCCTGCCTTGATCGTGGCGCCGGTGGCCGATACGGGGGAGAAGTTGCCGGCCGTCTTGAGCTTGTGGAAGAAGGCCACGCCGTTGGCGATGCTGCTGGCTGACCCGCCCTGGGCGAGGCTCGCCATCATCACGCCGTTCAGTGCGGCGTTGGCCGCCGTCGGGTTCCCGTTGAGCGCGACCGCGTTCTTGAACTTCGGGCCGAGCAGCTGGCTCAGCGAGGTGATCGTCCCGAACTTGCTGGAGTAGCCGACCGCCATGTAGCCGCCGTAGTCCTCGTACCAGAGACCGCCCGCGTCCTTCTGGGCGGTGGGGATGTCAGCCCAGGTACTGACCTTGTACGGCGCGAACAGGCTGGTGCTGGCCAGGGCGACCGCCTGCCCGACGTCCAGGACGTCGGGGGCCGCGGAGGTGCCGTTCTCCTGCCTCACCGCGTTGACCTCGTCCTGGCTGGTGCCATCCGGGTTCGCGGAGTTGACCTTGATGCCGTATTTCGCGGTGAAGTCCTTGATGATCGTGCCGTAGTTGGCCCAGGTCGGAGGGAGGGCGATGACGTTGAGCGTGCCCTCCTTCTTGGCCGCGGCGACGAGCTTGCTCATCCCGCCTCCGGCCGAAGCAGCGCTGACCGTGGCCCAGTTGGTCCCCCCGCTGGAGCTCGACGAAGAACCCGACGAGCACCCTCCCGCCGCCAGCGCCAGGCTCGTGAGCCCAATTAGCGCAAATCGATGTGCCGATCTCACGTGAATGCCTCCTGTTACCTTCCCCGCCCCGAGTGGACCGCGGCCCGCCAAAAGCCCGCTGCACGATAACACCCGGGCGGTCTGGGGGTTCCCAGGCGAACAGCACCAGCCAAAATTTTCCTAAACGATTGACATTCGGTCGGTATGCTGACGCACCCGGCGCGCGAGTGTCAAGGGTCGTTACCGAGTTGAAGCCCTGAGGACCACCCGACGGTGATCAAGCTGGTTGAACAGCCGTTTTCGCAGGATTTCAGGTGCGTCACGCAGCCAGTACGAGCAGCCGGACAGGAGCGGGCCAGCGGCCAGGGAGGGCCTGCCCGGCGGGCGTACTTCCCGTCGCCGCACCCGTGTCCCGCAGATCCGGCAGAATGGCGCGCCAGATCGCGATTAAATCTGATTTCCGGCCATCCCCGGGAACATCGTGCTGGCCGCCGCCATTTACTTCCTGACCGGGCACCTGATAGCGAAAATAGGCGCCGTAGCACAGATATATAGCCACCTAAAGGGCACCCAGCGGATAATCGCTGCTGATGCGCACGATCCGAAATCGGCTCGGCCGTCCCCGGCTTCAAGATCGTGATCCCCAGCGACGCAAGCTACGGCGCCTACTATGACCAGGCGATCAGCAAGACCGCGCCCGACCCCGCGGCGGCCCGGCTGTGGGAGGAGTACCTGTACTCGGTCACCGGCCAGAACCTCCGGCTGGAGGGCAAGGCAGGGCCGATCGAGCTGCCCACCCTGATCAGCGCCGGCACCGTCAACAAGACTGCCAACGCGGCGCTGCCGGCGGCTCCGTCCGGCGGGCTCAGCTTCCCGAGCCAGGCGCAGGAGTCAGCGGCCGAGACAGTGGTCGCACAGCAGTGGGCCAGCAAAGTCGGCTAACGAATGACGCCATCGCCAGTTCCGGCCACGGTCCCTGGTCCCCCCGGGGATCCAGGGGCCCGGCAGGGACGCTTCGCCGTATCCGCGCTCCGCCGGGCACGCACCTTGGCCGGCGTGCTCCCTTTCGCTGTCTACGTCGTGCTTGGCCTGGGTGTGCCGGCTGTCGCGATCGCGGTCGGCGCCTTCCAGAACTCCGGCAATGGCAGCTTCACGCTGTCCAATATCAAGACCGCGACGCATGGCGTCTACCTCCATGGCTTTGAGACCACCCTGGTGGTCGCGGTGATCACCGCTATCGTGCCCGGCATCGTCGGGTTCCTGGTCGCCTACGCGATCTTCACGGCCAGGCGCGGCGCGGTGCTGCGCCGTGCTGTGATCACCGCGTCCGGCGTCTTCGCCAACTTCGGCAGCGTTCCGCTGGCGTTCCTGTTCATCGCGACGCTGGGCACTACCGGCCTGGCCACCGGCTGGCTCACCGCCATCGGCCTCAACCCGTCCACGCACGGCTTCAACCTGTATTCGACCAGCGGGATCGTGGTCGTCTACATGTATTTCCAGATCCCGCTGATGGTGCTGGTGATCCTGCCCGCCCTGGAGGGACTGCGGCCGGCCTGGCTCGAGGCGGCGAACAACCTGGGCGCGGGTTCCTGGCAGTACTGGCGTTACGTGGGTGGCCCCGTCCTGATGCCGTCGTTCCTGGGCTGCGTGCTGCTGCTGTTCGGGAGCGCGTTCTCGGCCTATGCCACGGCGGAGGCACTGACCAGCGGGAGCGTCCCGCTGACCGCCATCCAGATCGGGTCGTTCCTCAACGGCAACGTCCTGGCCGGCCAGCAGAACGTCGGCAAGGCCCTGGGCTTCGGCATGATCGTCATCATCGCGGTCGTCATGGCCATCTACGCGGTGCTGCAGCGGAGGGCCGCGCGATGGCTGCGGTAATCGGCGACGAGATGGTGGAGGGCATCGCGCCAGAGCCAACCCGGCGGGCCAACGCCGGCTGGCGGCGGCTGCCGATCTGGCGGTGGGTGATCCTGCTCGTCGTCGGCGCCTACTTCATCATCCCGCTGGTCGCGGCGCTGCGGTTCACCGGTTTCTCGGCCTTCCCAGCGGTCTTCGACCAGGAGGGCTTCTCGGCCGCTTTCGAGCTGTCGGTGAGGCTCGCCCTGATCACAACCGTGGCGACCCTCGTCCTCATGCTGCCCACGACCATCTACGTGCACCTGCGGATGCCACGGCTGCGCCGGCTCATGGAAGGGGTCACGATCCTCCCGATCGTGATCCCGCCGGTCGTGCTGATCGTCGGCGTCCTCCAGGTGGCGCCAGGTTTCCTCAAGGGCACGCCCTACCTGCTCGCCCTGGAGTACGTCGTGCTGGCGATGCCCTTCGCTTACCGGGCGTTCGACGCGGGACTGCGGGCGCTCGACCTGCAGACGCTGGTCGAGGCCTCACATTCGCTGGGCGGGGGCTGGGGAACGACCCCGCGGGTCCTGCTCCTCGACGAGCCGCTGTCCGCCCTCGACGCGAAGGTGCGCCTTCAGCTGCGGGAGCAGATCCGCTCACTGCAGCAGCGGCTGGGCACCACCACCCTGTTCGTCACGCACGACCAGGAGGAAGCGCTGTCCATGGCTGACCGCGTCGGCGTCATGAGGGACGGCACGCTGGAGCAGATCGCGAGCCCCAGTGAGCTGTACGCGCACCCGGCCACCGCCTTCGTGGCCGAGTTCGTGGGGATCATGAACCGGATTCC
>DAIRVB010000389.1:0-4975 GCA_036803065.1 Streptosporangiaceae bacterium | reverse complement strand
GATGGTTATGATGATCACCCAGGTGACGGCAATCCAGCCGACCACGTAGCTCCACCGGCCCAGATGCCAGGGACCCCGCTGGAAGTTCTCCCCGAGGCGCAGCCGCAGGAATGTCGGAGTGACGTACGCGATGTACAGGCCTATGACCGCGATGGAGGTCACGGCCAAGTAAGCGGCGTAGTTCCACAGGTAGGGCAGTCCCAGAATGAGCGCGCCGGCGGCGGCGAGCCAGATCGCGTTGGTCGGGGTCCTGGTCCGGTGATTCACCCGGTGCCAGAAGTCCGAGAAGGGCAGCGCCCCGTCCCGGGAGAAGGCGTAGATCATCCGGGAGTTGGCGGTGACCGAGGACATGCCGCAGAACAGCTGGGCACCGCACACGATCAGCAGCAGCAGCTCCGCGCCTCGCTGCCCGATCGCGTCGACGAAGATCTGGGCCGGCGGCACAGCCGCAAGCGACTCAGAGGAGTAGTGCTGGATGGCGAAGGTGACCCCGATCAGCAGGACCCACCCGGCGATCAGCGAGACGAGGATCGACATGACGATGCCGCGGGGGCCGCTGCGCGCGGCGTCATGGGTCTCCTCGGTCATGTGCGCCGAGGCGTCATACCCGGTGAAGGTGTATTGCGCCAGGAGCAGGCCAATCAGGACGACGTAGAAGGAGCCGACGCCCAGGCCGGTCCCGTTGTTGAAGTGCCCGAAGACGAAGCTGGCCGACTGATGGTGCGACGGCGCGAAGGCCAGCACCGCGACGATGATCAGCACGCCGAGGATGTGCCACCACACGCTGATGTCGTTCAGCAGCGCGACCAGCTGAATGCCGAACTGGTTCAGCAGGCCGTGCACCAGCAGCACGACCGCATAGATAAGCACCGTGATCCAGTGTGCCGCGCTGAGGTTGAAGAGCAGGCTGAGCAGCGCGTGGATGAAGAACGCGGCGCCGAAGTCGATGCCGGCGGTCACCGCGACCTGGCCGAGGAAGTTGAACCAGCCGGTGAACCAGGACCAGGCCGCCCCGTTGCTACGGGCCAGCTTGGCCGACCAGTAGTACAGCCCGCCCGCCGTCGGGAAGCTGGAGCAGACCTCGGCCATGGCCAGGCCGACGAAGAGGGTCATGATCCCGACGAACGGCCAGCCCCAGATGATCACCACTGGCCCGCCGGTGAGCATGCCGAACCCGTAGAGCGTCAGGCAGCCAGAGAGGATCGAGATGATCGTGAACGAGACGGCGAAGTTGGAGAAACCAGACATGCGGCGGCGCAGTTCCTGCGCGTAGCCGAGCTCGTGAAGGCGCTTCTCATCCTGGCTGAGCGTGGCCGATTGCTCGTTGACCGACACGGACTGCTCCTTACGTCGAGAGGGCCTGCTGTGCGTTGGAGGCCGTTGGGCACGGCCTGCTCCGCTGGCGGGACGGGGGCGGTGAGGCCGGAAGCTGAACGAGCGTTGGTCGGCCGCCGGAATTTGAATGGTTTATTATCAGACCATTGATGGTTAGAGCGCGGGCTCTGTCAAGACCCGTGGGTGGCCGAACCGGGGCGGAATACTCCGGCGGCGGCACGCGGGTGACGCGAGGGCACCCGCGTTCCGGCGTCGGCGGCCCGTCGGCCGTCCCGTGGGCGACCGGACGGGCGCCGGGCCGCGCTGGCGATAGCAGGGGGGCCGCACCGGGGAGGAACCCAGTGACTGCCGGGCTTGAACTGATCGCCGTGCTCGGGCAGGTCCGGGCGGGCAATGCCTTCGAGGAGACAGTTGAGCGGCTGCTCACCGTCATCAAGCTTGGCGTGGTCGGACCGGGGGAGCGATTCCCCGCGGAACGAGACCTCGCGGTGCTCCTCGGCATCAGCCGCATCACGTTGCGTGAGGCCATCAAGGCATTGCAGCAGTCTGGATACGTCGAATCCCGGCGCGGGCGCTTCGGCGGGACCTTCGTCAGCTACACCCGGCCCGCGCCGAGCCGCGGCGAGTTGCGGCGCATCGCTCGCGAGGACGGCGGCCGGATCGCGGACGCGCTGACCTTCCGGATGGCGGTAGAGACCGGCGCCGCGCAGGTCCTGGCCCAGTCCGCCGGGGGTTTTGACAGCGATGTCCTGCTCGCCCGCCTGGCCAGCGTGAATGGTGCGGTACCTGACGACTACCGGCGGATGGACACCCTGTTTCACCTGGCCATCGCTGAACTCACTGGGTCCAGCTTGCTCGCCGCGGCCGGCGCCGACGCCCGGATGCGGCTCAACGACCTGCTCAACGCGATCCCGGTCCTGCAGCGCAATATCGACCACACGGCCGCGCAGCACACGGCCATTGCCGAGGCGATCCTGGCCGGGGACACCGGACGCGCCCAGCGTGCCGTCGCCGAGCACCTGGAAGGCACCGCCGCCCTGCTCCGCGGCTTCCTGACCACCCCCGCGCCGCCTGACGAGGGAGCGACCTAGGGATATCCCGCGAGGCGGCGGCCGTCCCGGCCGACCTCAGGCCGCGACGGGTGCTTTGGATTCGGCCGGCGCGGACGGCTCGGGGTGACGCCGCAGACGGGCTACCCCGTCGCCGATCATCGCGATAGCCAGCGCCACGCTGACCGGGACGGCAAGCGCGGTCGCCAGGTTCATGCCGAGCATGTGCCTGGGCACCGCGGTGCCCTCGAAGTAGCCGGGCGGGATGAACGCCGCGATTGCGCACCCCGTCATGCACAGGACGAGAACCGCGCCGTCGCGCCGCCACGACCCGCTGTACCTGCGGCGCAGCGAGACGATCGCGACCGCCGCCATCACCGCCCACAGCGGTACCAGGAACAGCAGGCCCAGCCTCGGCCCGATGGCCCGGATCAGCCAGCTGACCACGTCCACCCGGGTTTCCACCGCGCCCGGTGGATGACCAGCGCTCGGTGCGTAGGTGCCCAGGTAACCTACCCGGACGTGGAGCGCACCCTTCGCCTCGAGCTGGCCGATGCCGATGATGCGGGAGGGATGGGTCAGCAGGAAGCGCGCGATGTTGCGATCGCTCAGCTTAGCGGCGTACCGGGTGTATAGCGGATCATGACGGACCGTGACCGGTGACCAGTAGTCCGTGCCGGCGTACTTGGCCCAGCTGGCAGGCAGGCCGAGCGCACGCAGGTCGGCGTGCACGTTGTCATGCCCAGTGACGATGCCGGCGAATGTCATGTCCACCGCCTGCTCATGATGCAGCGCCGCGGCGTACTTGCTCCCGTGGTCCCATAGCACGTAGATGCCGCCCAGCACGGCCAGGACCGCTATCACCGCCACGGCAGCGGCCGTGCGCTGGGTCAGGAGCCGGCGCAGTCCGCGCCCGCTGCCCCGCACCGTGCTGGCCAGCACCAGCGTGAGGAAGATCGGCACGGCGAGGGGGAGGTACTGCTCCTTCGAGAGCAGCACCAGGTAGCCGCCTGTCCCAGCCAGCAGCAGGCCGAACACGGTGGCGGGCCAGGACCGTCCCAGGTAGACCACGCCGGCCGCGACCAGCAGCAATCCCACCAGGGCGGAACCTTCACTGAGCGGGCTGGCAAAGAGCTCGAAGAAAGCCCCATCGGCCATGACGAGCCAGATACCGGCCGCCACCGCTAGCCGGGCCCAGATGTTCACCCTCAGGCCGGTAGCCAGGCTGGCGATGGCGAAGGAGGCGATCGCGCAGGTCAGCAGGCCCAGCGCGATCAGGTTGATGCGGCCGGGCAGACCCAGCACCGGCGTCAGCCACTGGGCCACGACCAGCAGCAGGTGCTGCGACGACGGATAGAGATGGGCATGGGCGCATGCACTGGGAGCCCGATCGAACTGGAAGTAGGCGTACTTGAATTCGCTCAGGTGGCCGCCGGTGACCGGCGCGACGCCGAAGGCGCACATCAGCCGTGCGCCATCGCCGTTATTGGCGGTGCCGACAGGCACGGGGACCAGGAAGCGGACGGTAAACAAGCCCATCGAGCCGGCGAAGATCGATAGCCACAGGCCGACCACGCCGGTTAGCCGCCACGGGCGTGACCGGCCCGGGGCTCCGGCGGCCCGCACCTCGGTGCCGGGCGAGCCGGCGACAGATCCATCCGGGCTGGCCGGTGCGGCCGTGCCGGGGGCGACGCGATCGTCGCGCGTCGCCGCGCTGTCGCCGGCCGACTCGGCGGCCGTCCGCTCCTCCTCCGGCACCAGGTCCTCCTCCGTGCGTTGGTATGGCTGTGCGTTGGTATGGCTGTGCGCTGGCATGGCGAGCGGTCCACCTGGCCACGCAGGGTGCCTGCCGTTGCGCAGGGTGCTGCGGTCCTTCCAGCGCGTCCGCCCAACGGGAGGTTAACATTTGGCGATTCGCACAGACGGCCGTTTTGACCGGGGTTGGGGCGTAGCGCCCCGAGAATTGGGGCGGGCCCCGGGCCGCTATGAGGTAAGGCTTACCTCAGTGATCAGCGTCATCCGCGCTGATGTTGCGGCCCGGGATGGATTTAAGACACACTGATGTTGTGAAAAGCATGCGACCGGTAAGCGTGGTTTCCGGTGCCGCTGCGCGGAAGAGCGCCAGCGGCGCTGGTGGCATGCTCGCTGGAAGCTCCCAGCAGGCTGGTTCTGAGCGGGGCACGCGGGCCCGGATCGCCCGGCTGATCATGGAAAACGGCCCGGTCACCGCGGCAGGCCTGAGCACGCGCTTGAGCCTTACCCCGGCGGCTGTCCGGCGCCACCTGGACAACCTGCTGGCCGACAACATGATCGAGACGCGCACGGCGCGGCGTCCGGCCAGCCGCGGCCGGGGCCGCCCAGCCAAGCTGTTCGCCATCACCGATGTCGGGCGCGGCGCCTTCGAGCACGCGTACGACGACCTTGCCACCAGTGCCCTCCGCTTCCTCGCCGAGGTCGCCGGGCCGGGAGCGGTCACCGAGTTCGCCCGCAGGCAGGTGGCTGACTTGGAGCGGCGGTACCGCCCCGTGGTGGCGGCCGCACCGGCGCAGGCACGGGTGCAGGCCCTGGCCGAAGCGCTGTCCGCGGACAGC
>DAIRVB010000388.1:1959-4985 GCA_036803065.1 Streptosporangiaceae bacterium | reverse complement strand
CCGGCGCCCTGGCCTACCGGCACCACTGCGTCCAGGTCTTCGAAGGCTATGCGGGCACCAGCGAGTCGGGCTTCCGTGCCGAGGTGGAAAGCGAGCAAGCCCTCGCTCGCGGCGAGCACCTCATGGCCGCAATCGACGCCCACGAGCACACCACTCTTACCGGCCCGGCAGCTGATGAGGCCGCCCGCCGCCTGGAGGCCTTCAGTGAGCGTGCCCGCTTCCAGGGCACCGTCGTCCTGGACGACAGCCGGCTGCGGCGGCTGATGGCCAGGCACGACCCCGCCGTCTATCCCGGCAAGTACATCAACTGCGTCCACGACCACACCAGGGCACTGTGTGAGAAAGCCCGCAGCCAGCGCAGCGAAGGACTGCCCGACCATGGCGGCTGCAAGCCCTTGGCCTGCCGCAACGTCGCCCTCACTTCCGACAACACCGCCGCCTGGCAGCGTGAGATCGACCGCATCGACCGGCGGCTCGTCTCCCGCCCGGCCCTGCCCCCGCTGCTGCGGCACCGGCTGGAGGGCCGCCGCGCGGAGATCACCGCGTTCCTCTCCAAGAACACCGGCAACCGGGCATCCGCGTGACCCGGCCCGCAGACATTCCCGCCGAAGCCCGCGTCCGCCGCGTCCTGGAGGAGTACCTGACCGAGTGCCGCGACAACGGCAGGCGCCCCAGCGTCCTGACCCTGGCCGCCAGGCTCGGCTTGAGTAACACCACCTTCCGCCGCCACTTCCCCCAGCAAGCCAAGGAGATCGCCGAAGCGCGTTCCCGCCCCGGTGTCCCCGGGCGTCCGGGCGAGGCTGAGACGCAGCCGAGCCGTTACGAGGTCCTGGCCGCTCGCAACGCCCGGCTCCGCCGCGCCAATCGCATACTGACCGGCCATCTCCGGCTCGCCGCAGCTCAGATCCAGCGCCTCGGCATGGAGAACGCCCGGCTCCGGGAAGCCCTGGAAGCAAACAGCAACATCACGCACATCGGCCGGCCCGGGAGCCGCTAGCAGGAAAAATCCGTCAGGGTCGCAGGTAGTGCAAGACGGCGAGCACCCGCCGGTTGTCGGTTTCGGAGGCCGGGAGGCCCAGCTTGGCGAAGATGCTGGCGACATGCTTTTCCACCGTCCCGAGGGACAGGACGAGAGCGTCCGCGATGCCCGCGTTGGAGCGGCCCTCGGCCATCAGGGCCAGCACGTCACGCTCCCGGGCGGTGAGCGGGTCCAGCCCGCCGGAGCGGCGGCTGGCGGCCAGAAGGTGGCGGACCACCTCGGGGTCGAGCGCGGTGCCGCCGGCGGCGATCCGGGTCACCGCGTCGGTGAATTCGTCCACGTCAGCGACCCGGTCTTTCAGCAGGTAGCCCACGCCTGCCGGGCTGGCGCTCAGCAGCCGGGCCGCGTACCCGGTCTCGATGTACTGCGACAGCACCAGCACCGCGGTGCCCGGATGGGCCCGGCGCAGCTCGACCGCGGCCCGCAGCCCCTCATCGGTCCAGGTGGGCGGCATCCGGATATCGGCGATGACCACGTCGGGGTGATGCTCCGCGACCGCCGCCAGCAGGGCGGCGCCGTCGGCGACCGCGGCGCGCACCTGGTGGCCCTCGTCTTGCAGCAGCCGGACCAGCCCGGCCCGGAACAAGGCGGCGTCCTCGGCGATCACGATGCGCATCGGCCTGCTCTCATGTGTGCAGCGGCAGCTCGACGGTGACCCGGGTCGGCCCGCCGGGCGGGCTGGTGATGTCCAGGCGGCCGTCAACGACGGCGGCCCGCTGGGCGAGCCCGGCCAGGCCGCTGCCGCGGCCCGGGTCCGCCCCGCCGCGGCCGTCGTCGGTGATCGTCAGCACCAGCAGCCCTGCTCGCTGCGACACGTCGATCGTGATCGTGGCCGCGGCGCTGTGCTTGGCGGCGTTGGCCAGCAGCTCGGCGGCGCAGAAATAGGCGATCGCCTCGATCGCCGGCGCCGGCCGGTCCGGCAGCCGGCAGGCCAGCCGGGCCGGGATGGCGCTGTCGGCGGCCAGGCTGGCCAGGGCGTCGGGCAGGCCGTTGTCCAGCACCGGCGGGTGAATGCCCCTGGCCAGTTCGCGGAGCTCGCCGAGCGCGTCGCGGGCGCCCTGCAAGGCGGTGTCGACCAGTTCGCGGGCCGCGTCGGCGTCTGGCACCGCGCCTGAGTCGCCGAGTTTCTTCTTCGCCATGCCGAGGTTCATCGCCAGCGTGGCGAGCCGGATCTGCGCGCCGTCGTGCAGGTCGCGTTCCAGGCGCCGCAGCCGCGTGGCGGCGTCGTCGACCGCCAGCGCCCGGGTCCGTTCCAGGTCCGCCAGCCGCCGGGCCAGCGGCCCGGGGCTGAGCAGGCCGCGGATCAGCCGCCGGTCGGCGGCCACCACCGTCCTGGTCACCCAGGGCGCGGCCAGCACCATCCCGGCCCCGGCGGCGAACGCGGCGAACGTGCCGGGAAAGGTCGCGACGGTGAAGTGGCCCTGGCCGATCCAGTCGAATGGCGTGATGACCGGCACTGGGCTCAGCCGCGTGCCGGGGGAATGGTTGCGGAACGACAGCCACCAGAACGGGTAGGTCAGGTTGGCCAGCCCGGCGCCCCACAACACCGCGACGGCAAAACACTCAAGCAGCATGACCGGGAACTTCAGCAGCAGGTATGCCAGGGCCCGCCAGCCGGGACCGTCGGCGATACGGGCCGCCAGCCCGCGAGCGCCGCGGCTGGCCAGCGGCGGCGGCGCCGTGACCTGCTCGCCGAGCAGCCAGCCCGCCAGCCCGCGGCAGGCCGCGGTGAGCCTGCGGGCGGCGCCGGTCGTCACCAGGAGCACCGTCAACAGCGCCGCGACACCCACGGCAGCGGCCACCGCCTGCCCGGACGGGTTCCCGTCCGCCACCCACGGCGGGCCGGAACCCAGCAGCAACCCGGCATCCACCGTGGCGAAGAAACCCGCCAGCGGGATGAACACGCCGAACGGCAGCGTCAGGACGCAGAACGCCACCTCGCGGCGGGCACGGCCGGTGAACGGCCCGCGCAGGACCGGGCTCACCA
>DAIRVB010000388.1:0-1859 GCA_036803065.1 Streptosporangiaceae bacterium | reverse complement strand
CAGCGCCACCAGCAACGCCCACTTCACCGAACGCAGCGTACGCAGCTTGATCCACTCCATCCGCGCTGCCTGGCGGAACCCGTAGTGCCCTGGCGGAACCCGCGACGTCGGCACGATCGCAGTCATGACGTCCTCCGATTTCATGCATCACGACGGGCGAGCAGCCACCCGCCGGCCGCCAGGGCCGCGGCGGCATACAGGCAGAGCATGCCGAGCCCGGTCCACGCCGGCAGGGGCTGCGGGCACTGCCCGGCAGGCCCCCCGCAGGACACGGGCTTGGTCGTACTGATGGAATTCCCGACGATCAGTATCGGCATATATGCCCTCACGCCGTGCGCGACCGCGCCGATCACCTGCGCCAAGACATATACCCCGCCGACCAGCACGCCGATCGCGGCCGGGGAATGGCGGATGATGGCGCCCAGTCCAAGGCCGAGCAGGCCGATCAGGCAGAAGCTCGTCCCGGACAGCAGCACCGCGCGCAGCACACCGGGCTGGCCGAGCGCTGGCGCCGGCATGCCATGCGGCAGCGTCGCTCCGCCGGCGAAGAACGAAACGAACGCGGCGACTTCCCCGGCGGCCAGCGCCACGGCGCCGAACACCGCCGCCTTGGCTGCCAGCAGCAGCGGCCGGCCCGGGACCGCGGCCAGCGTGGCCCGGATCGTCCCCGACGAGTACTCGCTGGTCATCACCAGCACCCCGAGCACACCGGCCAGAAGTAGCCCGGGAACCATGCCGGCCAGCGCGTTGTTCGTCAGGTCACCCGACGCGTTCTTCGTGCCGCGGCCGACCGCGACGCCGATGGCGACCGCCCCGGCCACGCCGATCCCCATCGTCCACCATGTGGAGCGCAGGGTACGGAGCTTGATCCACTCCATCCTGGCCACGTGCCAGAACCGGTAGTGCCCGCGCGGAACGCGCGTCACGCAGACCGAGGTCATGATGTCCTCCCCTGGGTCCCGCGGAACTCAGCACTGCCGGAGGTCAGCTTCAGGAACGCGTCCTCCAGCGACGCCGACCGGGCCGACATCTCGGCGACGGTGGTGTCGGCCAGCAGCCGCCCAGCACCGATGACGATCAGGCGGTCCGCGGTCACGGCCATCTCATTGATCAGGTGGCTGGAGACGAACACCATCCGGCCCTCGGCCGCCAGCGACTTCATCAGGTCCCGGATCCAGCGGATGCCCTCGGGGTCCAGGCCGTTGACCGGCTCGTCAAACAGCAGCACGCCCGGGTCCCCCAGCAGCGCCGCCGCGATGCCCAGCCGCTGAGCCATGCCGAGGGAGAACTTCCCCGCCCGCCTGCCCGCCGCGCTCTCCAGGCCCACCAGGCCGAGCACCTCATCGACCCGGCGGAACGGGATGGCATTGCTGGCCGCCAGCGCGGCCAGGTGCGCCCGCGCGCTGCGGCCCGGGTGAAGCGCCCTGGTCTCCAGCAGCGCGCCGACCTCGCGCAGCGGCCAGCCCAGCTCACGGTAACGGCGCCCGGCGATCCGCACCGCCCCGCGATCGGGCGCGTCCAGGCCCAGCATCAGCCGCATCGTGGTGGACTTCCCCGACCCGTTCGGCCCCAGGAACCCCGTCACAACCCCGGGGCGGACGTCGAAGCTGAGCGCATCGACGGCGAGCACCCGGCCGTAACGTTTAGTCAGGCCACGCACCTCAATCACAGGGAACCTCCCAGCAGCTAGGGCAAGCTACCCCACCTGGTTACCAGGCACGCGGATGCGTGCCCTCACCCATCACGCTACGAACAGCGGGTGACGAGCGGAACGCGGAAACCATCCATCTTCACCCTGGGGGTTTTCCCCAGGGGTGGGTAATACGCCATCAACCAGCCAGAGCGCCTGACCAGACCCC
>DAIRVB010000387.1:1440-5000 GCA_036803065.1 Streptosporangiaceae bacterium | reverse complement strand
AGCGCGGCGGGCAGTTCGGTCACGATCTTGCCGAGCGCGTACACCAGGTCCGCCGTGAGGTGCGGCCGCGCGGTGTGACCGCCAGGCCCGGTGACCCGGACGGTGATCTTGTCGCAGGCGGCCGTGATCGGCCCGCTCCTGGTGCCCACTTTCCCTACATCCAGCCGCGGATCGCAGTGCAGCGCGAAAATCCGGTCGGCCGAGGCAATGCCGCCCGCCGCCAGCACGTCGAGGGCGCCCCCGGGCACCTCCTCGGCAGGCTGGAAGATCATCCGGACCCGGCCATGCAGCCTCCCGGCCGCCGCCTGCCGGGCCAGGAACAGCCCCGCACCCAGGGCGACGGTCGTGTGCACGTCATGCCCGCAGGCGTGGCATACGTTCGGCACGGTCGACCGGTAGGGCACTTGCTTCTCGTCGGACACCGGAAGCGCGTCGAGGTCGGCGCGCAGGGCCACCAGCGGGCCGCCGTCCGCCTGGCTGCCGATGTCCACCAGCATGCCGGTCCCCTTGGGCAGGATGACCGGGCGCAGGCCGGCCGCGGCCAGCCGGAGCGCTACCCGCCGCGTGGTCCGGTGCTCGTGATAACCGAGCTCCGGGTGCGCGTGCAGGTCCCGGCGGAACTCGATGAGCTCGGCCTCGTGCGCGGCAAGGAACTCGTCGAGCTCCCCCGGGATGTCACGGTCCGGCATGCAGAGCCTCCCCAGGGCCGACGAAACGATCCTCCGCGAACTCGGTCACCAGCGCGTCGACCACGTCTGTCAGGCCGCCCCCGGCCGCCACCACTGCACGCTGACGCTGGCCGGAGGCGCCGTGGTCCAGTACCTTCGACGTCATCTCCAGCTCGGCCGCGCAGCCGAGCCGGTCCGCGACCGGCCGGAGTTCCGCCACCAGCGTACGCAACTCGTCACGGAGCGGCGCCGTGGATCCTGAGGTATCAGTGATCACGCTGGCATCCAGCCCGTACCTGGTCGCCCGCCATCTGTTGTCGCGGACAATCCAGGATGGCCACCGGGGCAGCGTGTAGCCACGGTCCAGCTGGCTGTCGAACAACTGCACCAGGCACTGCGACAGGGCCCCGACCATCCCGACCTCCTGCAGTGTGGGGACACCGTCGAACATGCGGATCTCCACTGTGCCGAAGTCAGGGTGCGGACGGATGTCCCACCACACTTCCTTGATGCTCCGGATGGTCCCGGCGCGGAGCAGCGTGTCCATGTACTCCTCGAACTCACTCCAGTCCGCAAGCAAATGCGGCGGTCCCGCAGTAGGCATCCCACCGAAGATGACCGCCCTGCTCGACGCGAGCCCCGTGTCGTGCCCACCCCAGAACGGGCTCGACGCGGTCAGCGCCAGGAAATGCGGCAGATACACGGCCAGAGCATTGACGATGGGAATCGCCTTGCTCCCGTCACGAAGCCCCACGTGGACATGAACGCCAAAGGTCTGGATCCTGCGTGCAAGCCACTGCATCTGCTCGACGAGTTCGGCATAGCGCTGAATGGGCACCATCTTTGCATCCCGCCAGTCACTGAGGGGATGTGTTCCGGCGCAGGCCAGCATCGTACCGCGCATATCCGTGATCCGCTGAAGTTGAGCGATTGTCGTGGCAAGGTCCCTCTTTGCCTCCGACACCGTGCCGCAGATCCCCGTCACGATCTCCACCGTGGACTGCATCAACTCATGGTGGATCCTGGCCCCGCAGTGTCCTCACCAGCGCCTACCAGCGCCTCGATGACTTCCCGCGCATCCTGGCGCAGCAGCCTGCTGCCGGAATCGATGAGTTGCAACTCCCACTCGATGCCCAACGTCGCGATGCGAGACGGGTTCCACCAGATTCCCACTGCCGACCTCCACGGGTAATCGCCAGAATGCAATGCGATGTATCACGAGGCCGCGTTCGTGTCCTTGCATCAGCAAATGGACTGGTTCAGTACACATTGGATGGTCGGTACACACCCCATACATCACGCAGTGCGTCACAGACTTCCCCCACGGTGGCCCTGGCGCGCAGTGCCTCACGCAGCGGATAGAGCATGTTCTGGCTGCCCGCCGCGGCCTTCTTGAGTTCGCCGATCCTGCGCTCGAACTCACCGGTGTCCCGGCTGCCGCGCAGCTCTGCGAGGCGCCGGGCCTGGTCCTGCTCAATCGAGGAGTCAACGCGCCACGGCTGGTAAGGATCCTCGCCTGCCACGGTGAACTTGTTCACCCCGACCACGACCCGCTCGCCCGCGTCGATCTCCCGGGTGACCTGGTAGGCGGACCGTTCGATCTCGGCCTTCTGGAAACCCTGCTCGATGGCCGCGACAGCACCGCCGAGGTCCTCGACCCGCGCAATCAGCTGCGCCGCCGCGTCCGCCAGATCGTCGGTCATCGACTCCATCGCGTACGACCCGGCGAACGGGTCCACGGTGCGGGTGAGATCGGTCTCGTGCGCGATGACCTGCTGGGTCCGCACCGCCAGCCTGGCCGCCTTCTCGCTGGGCAGCGCGATCGCCTCATCGTAGGAATTCGTATGCAACGACTGCGTGCCGCCGAGCACCGCCGCCAGGGCCTGGATGGTCACCCGGGCCAGGTTCACCTCGGGCTGCTGCGCGGTGAGCTGGACCCCGGCGGTCTGCGTATGGAACCGCAGCATCAGCGACCTGGGATCAGCGGCCGAGAATTCGTTGCGCATGATCTGTGCCCAGAGGCGGCGGGCGGCGCGGAACTTCGCGACCTCCTCCAGCAAGGTAGTCCTGGCCACGAAAAAGAACGACAGGCGCGGGGCGAACTCGTCCACGGCCAGCCCGGAGCGGATCGCGGCGCGCACGTACTCCTTCGCGTTCGCCAGCGTGAACGCGACCTCCTGCACCGGCGTGGCCCCCGCCTCCGCCATGTGGTAGCCGGAAATCGAGATCGTGTTCCAGCGCGGGACCTCCTCGCGGCAATAGGCGAAGGTGTCGGCCACCAGCCGGAGCGAGGGCTGCGGCGGGTAGATGTAGGTGCCGCGGGCGATGTACTCCTTGAGGATGTCGTTCTGGATCGTGCCGGAGAGGACATCCGGCGACACGCCCTCTTCCTCGGCCACCAGCTGGTAGAGCAGCAGCAGGACCGCCGCGGGCGCGTTGATCGTCATCGAGGTCGACACCGTGCCCAGCGGGATGCCGCGCAGCAGGATGCGCATGTCCTCGATGGAGTCGATGGCCACGCCGACCTTGCCGACCTCGCCGCGGGCAGCCGGCGCGTCGGAGTCGTACCCCATCTGGGTGGGCAGGTCGAAGGCGACGGACAGGCCCGTGGTGCCGGCCTGGATCAGCTGGTGGTAGCGCTCGTTCGAGTCCGCGGCGGTGGCGAATCCGGCATACTGCCGCATAGTCCACGGCCTCGCCGTATACATGGCGGGGTACACACCGCGGGTGAACGGGTACTGGCCGGGCTGTCCCAGCTGGATCTCCGGGTCAAAGCCCTCCGGCTGACCCGGGCCGTACACCGGCTCGACCGGCAGGCCCGACTCCGACTCGCGTCCCATGAGCCCAGCCTAGATGGGGGATGCCGAGGAGCCTAGCCGAGTCCATCGCCCC
>DAIRVB010000387.1:0-1340 GCA_036803065.1 Streptosporangiaceae bacterium | reverse complement strand
GGCGCAGCTCCGGCGGACCCTCGCCGCCACGCTGGCCTGCCTGATCAGCGGGCTCGCGCTGGCGCCGGTGGCCGCGGCGCCCGCGCTGGCCGACGCACCGGGCGGGAGCCCGGGCGTCGTCGGCGGCTCCCGGCTCGGCGGGCATGGCGTGATAGTCAGCTACCCCGACCGCGGAGCACTGCCGCTGCCCCTGGTGCGAGCGTCCGCCTATGTCATCGCGGATGCCGGCACCGGCCAGGTGCTCGCGGCCAGGGACCCGCACGGCTGGTTCGCTCCGGCCAGCACGCTCAAGGTGCTGACCGCGATCACCCTGATGCCGGTGCTGAAGCCGGATGCCACCGTGGTCACCTCGGACCAGGCCGCCATCGTGGAGCCGACCAAGGTCGGGCTGATCGCCGGCCGCCGGTACACGGTCGCTGACCTGTTCCAGGCGTTGCTGCTCGTCTCCGCCAACGACGCCGCGATCTCCCTGGCCCAGGAGACCGGGTCTCTGGCCAAGGGCGTCGCCATGATGAACGCGGAGGCGCAGCACCTCCGCGCCGACGACACCGTGGCCAAGCAGCCCAACGGCCTGGACGCCCCGGGCCAGCACGTATCCGCCTACGACGAGGCGCTGTTCGCGCGGCAGGCACTGAAAGTGCCGATGTTCATGCGGGACGACGAGTTGGTCACCGCCCGCTTCCCGGTCTGGCCGCACCACCTGGTCACCATGTACAACCATGACACCATGCTCACCGACTACCCCGGCGATCTGGGCGGCAAGGGCGGCTGGACCACCCCGGCCGGCGCCACCTACCTCGGGTTTGCCAGGCGGCACGGCGTCACGCTCATCGTGACCCTGCTGCACTGCCCCGCGCTGACCGAGATGACGTCCGCGGCCCGGCTACTCGACTGGGGCTTCGCCATGGATGGCAAGGTCACACCGGTCGGCACGCTGGTCGGCCCGCAGCCGCCGCCCGTCACGGCACGGGTGCGGCACACCCAGCGGACCCAGGTGGCGGCGCGGCCGCTGCCAGCGGGCCGCAGTGTGCCGCTCGCTGTGGGGGCGGGGGCCGCGCTGCTCGCCGCGGTCATTGGCGGGTCGGCCGTGATGGTCAGCCGGCGCCGCCCGCGGGGAGGAAGCCGACCCGCTCCCTGACGGCCGCCATGGTCTGCGTGGCCACGGGCCGCGCCTTCGCCGCCCCGTGGGCCAGCATGCGGTCCAGCTCAGGCTCGTCGGCGAGCATCTTCTCGGCCCGCTCCCGGATCGGGGCGAGAGTGCCCGCCACCACCTCGGCCAGGTCCTTCTTGAACGCGCCGTAGCCCGCGCCCGCGTACCTGGCCTCCAGGTCGGCGATCTC
>DAIRVB010000386.1:0-5001 GCA_036803065.1 Streptosporangiaceae bacterium | reverse complement strand
CATCAGCAGGTCCCCAGGCACGACGGCGTCAAGGGGCACCGCCTGGAGCGATCCACCGGCATAGCGCCGCGCGGTCCGCGGCGCACGTTCCAGCAAGGCGCTCAACTCACGCCGGGCCCGCCCGGCGGCCCACGCTTCCAGCGCCCGCCCGCTAGCCAGCATCACACGGATTACAGCCGCGGCCAGCAGCTCACCGACGGCGATAGCACCCACAAGGGCCAGCAGCGCGATGACATCCACCCCGAAACGGCCCCGGCGGACAGCCTCACCAATCGCCCACAGCGCGTACCCCGCCCCGCACGCCCCGGCAGCCAGCCAGACAGCATTGCCGGCGCTACCCGCGCCCGCAAGGTGCGCCGCCGCGCCCGCGACCAAGCCCGACGTGATCAGCACCAGCAGCGTGACCGCCATCCGCCCGGTAAGCCACGTCAGCATTTCACGAATACGCGTCGAACCCACGTTACGGATCATTTCCCCATGACCACGGCAGGGACCAGGGCCAATGGCCGGCCTGCCCCGGGCCCTCCGGCCCTGGTCAACGGCGCGGCGATCGCCGAGAATCGCAGAATGGCACTGGACACGACCCGCCGCCGATTCTGCCGGAATCCTTCCTTGCCACAGAGCCGTGCCGCGGGGCGGCAGCCCTGAATGCCGGCATGGAGAGCGGCGGGGCGGGAATACCCGTTATGCGCCCGTGCGGGGCCGCCAGCCCAGCCGACCGGGGAGGCTGCGGCGGATGGCCTTAGCCAGGCGGCGGTCCGCGACCGGGTGCTTGCCGGCCAGGTCAACGCCGCTCCGCCAGCGCCAGGACGGACGGTCAGCCAGATCCTCCGCGCGAACGTTCTCACCCGGTTCAATGCCATTCTGGGCTCGCTGTTCGTCGTAGTCCTGATCGTCGGGCCACTGCAGGACGCCCTGTTCGGCATCGTGCTCGCAGCCAATACGGCCATCGGTGTCGGTCAGGAACTGCGGGCCAAGCGGACGCTGGACCGGCTGGCCATCTTGACCGCTGCCCGCACCCGTGTCGTGCGGGACGGCGTGGCAGCCGAAGTGCCGGTGGGAGAGGTCGTCCTGGACGACGTCATCGACATGCAGCCGGGTGACCAGGTGGCCGTGGACGCTGTGGTACTCCGCTCCGACGGGCTGGAACTCGATGAGGCGCTGCTCAGCGGCGAAGCGGAGCCGGTGCGGAAAGCGCGTGGCGACCGGGTGCTGTCGGGAAGTTTCGTGGTGGCCGGCACCGGCAGGATCCAGGCGGCCGACGTCGGCGGCGCCGCCTACGCTGCGGGTTTGCAGGCCCAGGCACGGCGCTTCAGCCTCATCCGCTCCGAGATCCAGCAGGGCACTAACCAGATCCTGCGCATGGTGACCTGGATCATGGTGCCCGCCGGCGTCCTTCTGCTCCTCAGCCAGCTGCTGCGCAGCCATCAGCCGCTCGCCGATGCCCTGCGCGGGTCGGTCGCCGGAATCGGCGCGATGGTACCTGAGGGGTTGGTGCTCCTCACCTCGATCGCCTTCGCCGCCGGTGCCCTGCGGCTGGCCCGCCGCCGGGTACTCGTGCAGGAACTAGCGGCCATCGAAGGGCTGGCCCGGGTCGATGTGCTGTGCATAGACAAGACGGGCACTATCACCGCGCCCGGCATGCAGCTGACGGGGATCGAGCCGCTCTCCGGTCACGCAGCCGGCGAGGTCGAGGACATCATCGGCGCCTTCGCGTCCGCGGATCCGGCGCCGAACGCCACCATGCAGGCCATTGCGACCCGCTGCCCGGCCCCCCAGGGCTGGGACGCCAGCAGTCAGGTGCCGTTCTCTTCGGCACGTAAATGGAGCGCCGTGTCCTTTGCCGGCCACGGCACCTGGATCATCGGCGCACCTGGCATTGCCGGCCGCGCTCTGCCCGCTGAGGCCGCAGCGGCCATCGAGCGGCACGAGGCGGCCGGGCGCCGGGCGCTTCTGCTCGCCAGCTCGGCCGGACCTGCCGACGGCGCGGCACCGCCCGCCGGGCTGACCCCCGCTGCCGTGATCGTGCTGGCTGAGCTGCTCCGGGAGGACGCCGAAACGACGGTGCGCTACCTGCTCGGCCAGGGCATCATCATCAAGGTGCTCTCCGGCGACGCGCCGGGCACCGTGTCGGCCATCGCCGGGCGGGCCGCTATCCCGGTGCTCGGCCCTCCCTGCGACGCGTCCAGGATCGGAGACGACGAATCCTCCGTTGGCAGCGCCTTGCGGGCTACCAATGTTCTCGGCCGGGTCCGGCCCGGCCAGAAGCTCGCTGCCGTGCGGGCGCTGCAGGCGGCCGGGCATGTTGTGGCCATGATCGGAGACGGGGTCAACGACGTCCAGGCGCTCAAGCAGGCCGACCTCGGGATCGCCATGGGGTCAGGCAGCCAGTCCAGCCGGTCGGTCGCCCGCATCGTGCTGCTCGACAGCACGTTCGCCGCGATCCCTCAGGTGCTGGCCGAGGGACGGCGGGTCATCGCCAACATCGAGCGCGTCGCGCGCCTTTTCGTTACCAAAACGGTTTATGCGGCTGTGCTCGCGCTCGTCGTCGGCCTGAGCGGTGTCCCGTTCCCCTTCTTCCCCCGCCATCTCACGATCGTGAGCACCCTGACCATCGGGATCCCAGGGTTCTTCCTCGCCCTCGCCGCAGGCGCCCCGAGGGCCAGCCCCGGCTTCACCCGCAGGGTGCTGGCCTTCACCGTTCCGGTCGGCAGTGCCGCCGCGGCGGCCACTGCGATCAGCTACGCGGTCGCCAGGGCCTCTGCCAGCACCACCGCCGTCCAGTCGCGCACCGCCGCGATGCTCGCGTTGTTCGCCATCAGCCTGTGGGCGCTCATCCTCATCGCCCGCCCGCTGAACCCAGCACGAATCACACTGATCATCGGCATGGCGGCAGGGCTGGGCACGCTGCTCGCCTTGCCCGTCACCCGCCGGATCTTCTCCCTGCAGATCCCGCCGGCCAGAGTCACCATTGCGGCGCTCGTCATCGTGGTGCTGGCAATCGCTGCGCTCACCCTGTGGCGCCGCCTCGCACCGGCTCCGAGCCGGCCATGGTGACGGCCCCGTCGGCGACCCCGCCTAAGGAATGGGTGCGGCGGCCGGTGAAGTACGTGACCACGGTCCCGGCCAGCAGGACGAGTACCCCGTAGGCTCCGAGCGGAGCGGCCGCCGCGGATCCGAACGCCGCCGCCGCGATCCCGGCCGCGACAGCGAAGTCGCGCATGGCAACCGGAAGCAGCACCGCCGCCGCGCGGCCGGCCGGGAGCCGCAGTGACAGGACACCGCCGAGCACTGCCGAACCGGCGATGTAGGCGACGAGCGCGGCGATGACCCGGGTGTAGGCGGCATCGAGCCTGATCTCGCTGGCTACTTGCCACAGCAGGACCAGCAGCGCGACCACCGTGACAATCCGGACAAGGGCATCAAGGCGCTTCCCGGGTGACCAGATGGCACGCAGCCCTGCCCCCACGGCCAGCGGCAGCGCGACGACGACGACCAGGGTGGTGAGCAGCCCAGCCGATGACACGGTGACCGACGCGCCCATGACCGAGAGGATCGGGCCGGCCGCCAGCACGGTCACGACCGTGGACGCCACCAGGATCACCGCGCAGACCGCCGCGTCGCCACCCGCGATGACACACAGCGCCACGGTGGCCACTTCAGCGGGCGCAACGCCGACCGTCTGCATTCCCGACCGGAGCACCGGATCCGTGATCAGGCGGCTGGCCGCCCAGGCCAGCGGGGGCAGCGCCGCGGTGCTGACGACCAGGACCACGGTGATACGCCGCCACGCCACGCGGACAGCCGCAAGGTCCGCCATCCGCAACGACAAGCTCGTGGCAAAGACCAGCACAGCCAGCGCGGCATCGATGCCATTCCCGGCGGACACGGCGAGTCCCGGCGCCGGTAGCGTGATCCCGGCGGCCGCCACCGCGACCACGAGCAGCAGCAGGAAGCGCTCCAGCGCAGCGGCCACCGCTCCCGGAATGCGCCCAGGTTCGCGCGCACCCGGCCGCCCGTCGTCACCGCGCATGTGGCACCCTCTCCGGTCCACGCAACGGTAGAGCACCGGGACAAGCCAGGTGGCCGCTGGCTAGTCCGCGGCGGTACGGGCGCTGTCCCGGATGGCTTCCAAAACCCGACGGTGGTCCGAGGACAGGGCATCCTGGTGCGGACGGGCCAGCGCCGCGGCACGGGCAAGTGCCCGGCGCGGCGCGGCGCGGAGCGTGGCGGCGAGCAGCGCCCAGGACACCTCGTTGAGGCCACCGGCCACCGCGATCGGGTCTGACGTCCGCTCACAGATCTCGTCGAGTGCCGTCAGGAGCTTGGCGCTCGGGGGGTCAGGTGCCATCTCCAGCCGGAAGGCATCGACTGCCGGGCAGGGTGACTGACCCGCCGCGACGGCCTCGAAGGCGCTCAGCAGCGGGCTCACGTCGCCTGCGGTCGCCGGGTCGTACAACCCTGGGAACGGGACCTCCTCGTAGCCGCGCTCGTATCCGCTGAAGTAGATCGGCGACGCGGAACCGGTGCGCGCCAGCACACCGAGCGCAATGTCCAGGAGGCCGACTGGCCAGCCGAGATCGGTGATGGCGTGCACCCGCAACTCCCCCCGCCGGCTGCCGAGGCCGGCCAGGAGCAGCAGTTGCGCCGATTCCAGTGCAGATTGCACATAGAACGCGATGTCCGCGCTGTGCAGCCGCACCATCCCATCCTCGGCCCAGCGCAGCAGCCGCTGGTAAATGAGCGAGTTGTCGAGGACGTGAGTGAACCTCGCAGCCGCGCACAACATCTCACCGCTCGCGGCCACACCCGACGCGACCCACTCCGCGGCGCGCTTGGAGGCGGTGTACACATCGGGCGAGTAGGGCCGCAGCGCCTTGCCGGTCGAAGCGCACACCACCTGTGGCACCCCAGCCTCCGCCGCCGCGGCCAGCACGTTTCGGGTACCCAGGACGTTGGTGGACACGGTCCGGTGCACCTCCACCTCGGCCAAGGCAGGGT
>DAIRVB010000385.1:0-5011 GCA_036803065.1 Streptosporangiaceae bacterium | reverse complement strand
ATCCCGGTATTGGTGTAGGACTCGTTGTCGTAGCAGATGAACAGCGCATCGTGGTTGCGGTACAGCGCACCTGAGATCGAGCCGAGCCCGATGTCGGCGGCGCTGCCGTCGCCGGCCATCACGATGATGTTCGGGTAGGGACCCGGGTGGCGGCCCTTGCGGATCATCGCCTCGTAGCCCGCGGCCACGCCTGCGGTGAACGAGCCGCCGCTGGCGATCGGCGTGTGCGCCCACGGCACCGTGTACGGGGTGCACAGGTACGTCGAGTTCGCCACGTACATGCAGCCCGTCGGGCCGGCCACGATCGTGTCCTGGCCGGCTGCCTTGAGCACCCACCGGTACTCGATGGCCGGGCCGCACCCAGCGCAGGTCCGGTGGCCGGCCTGGTAAGGGTCCTCGTCGGGCATGTCGGGCAGGTAGTGGCGGTCCCGGCCGGCGTCGTCCTCCGTGGCCGCACCACGGCCCTCCTCGTCCAGCAGGGGGAGGTACTGGCGGGTGACTTCGATGGCCATCAGCGGGCTCCTCGTTCTAGGGCGCTCGTCATTGCTCGAATCCCGGTCATTGCTCGAATCCCGCTCATTCTTCGAAACCAACCCAGTGCGCGGGCTTCTCGACGGCGCCGCGCTCGACCGCCTGGCTGAGCTTGCCCGCCATCCACTCAAACTCGGCGGTCGGCACGGTCTCACCACCGAGCCCGGCCATGAACGACGTCACCAGCGGGCGGTTCTCCGCGTGGTACAGGGCGGTGGTCACGTCCGGGGCGAGGATGCCGCCGTACGTCGGGCCGCCGAGGCCGAGGTTGGTCTCCACGACGCCCACAGCCTTCACGCCGCGCAGCGCGGCCCGCAGGTCTTCGCTCGGGAACGGCCGGATCCACATCAGCCGCGCCATCCCGATCTTGATGCCCCGCTCGCGCAGCCGGTTGATGGCGGCGCGGCAGGTGACCGAGTGGCCGCCGGAGATCACAATCGCGATCTCGGCGTCGTCCAGCATGTACTCCTCGACGAAGTGCGGGTACTGGCGGCCGAAGACCTGGGCGAACTCATCGGTCTTCTGCCGGATGACGGGGATCGCGTCCTCCATCGCCCGGGCCCGTTCCAGCTGCAGCGGGGGTCCCTGGGAGGGGTGGATCTGCGGCCCGTGTGAGAGCGGCTGCCGCGGGTCGAGCGGGAACGGCAGCCGGTACGGGGGAAGGTAGGAGTCCACCTGCGCCGCGGCCGGCATCTCCACCTCGCCGGAGATGTGGGAGACGAAGTACCCGTCCTGAACGACCATCTGCGGCAGCAGCACCCTCGGGTCCTCGCCGATGGCGTAGGCGATGAGGGTCTTGTCGAACACCTCCTGCGGAGTCGCCGCCCAGCCCATCAGCCAGCCCATGTCCCGGGTGCACAGCGCGTCGGTGTGCTCGGAGCCGAAGTCGCCGGGGGGGTCGAGGGTGCGGTCGGCAATCGTCATCTGGATCGGGATGCGGGCGCCGGAGACGATCGAGTACATCTCATATGCGTAGGTCACGCCGACACCGGACGAGCCGGTGAAGGCGCGTGCTCCGCACGACCCGGCGCCGAACGCGGCTGACAGTTGCGCGTGCTCGCCATCTGCGGTTATGTACTCGGCGTCCAGGATCCCGTCCGCGATGAACTGGGCCAGGTTCATCATGATCGCCGTGTACGGCCGGATCGGGTACGCGGTGACCACGTCGACGTTGGCGTAGAGGGCGGCGTACGCCGCCGCCGCGCAGCCGTTCAGCCGCTTCCGCGTGCCGGCCAGCTCGGCCAGCCGCTGCTCGCCGTCGGGTGTCCGCAGGCCCGGACCGTAGGCGGGCGGCTGGGACCAGGCGCCTTCGACATGCACGGTGGTCATTGGCTCACCCCGGAATCTCCGTTGGTATGCGTTGTGGCTTTTCCGCCGGGCGGCGCGGCTCCGCTGGCCGGGACAGCCTGCCGCCGGGCGGCGTCGTATTCGGCGATCGTCTCTTCGATGAGATGCTTGGTGAACGCCGACTGCTCAGCGTGCGCACCGTCGTAGGGCGCGAATGCGGTCTCCATCCGCGTCACGTCCGCCGGGTCATCGAAGTCCATTTCCGGCACCTTCTCCAGGCAGCCGGTCGGGCATTCCTGGACGCAGACCAGGCAGCCTTTGCAGTAGGTGGTACGGATCGAGTAGTGGCCATTCTCCCGGGCGTCGCGCATGACGCTGACGTCCGGGCAGACGATATAGCAGTTGTCGCAGCCGTTGCAGACACCGCAGCTCATGCAGCGGTCAGCCTCCGCGACGGCCTGGTCCCGGCTGTAGGCCAGGGTGACCTCGACCTTCTGGCTGCGCCGGCGCTCAGCAGCGGGGGAGAGGGGGGCCTCGATGCGCGGAGCGTGCCTGAAGTAGGCGGAGTTCAGCCCCTCGTACGGCATGACCTCGACCTCCGGCTCCGGGCCGAGGGCCTGGGCGGTGAGCACGCGGTCGATGTCGCGGGCGGCCCGCTTGCCGTCGCCGAACGCGTCCACCACCATCGACGGGCCGCGCATCACGTCGCCGCCGACGAATACGTTCCCCTCGACCCGGCCGTGCTCATCCGCGGTGATGATCCCGTGCTCGTTGAGGTGCTCAGGGAGCCATTCCAGCTGCTGGACCTGGCCGATGGCGACGAAGATGGTGTCGCAGGCCACCTCACGCTCGGTGCCCGGCACCATTTCCGGGCTCACGGCGCCGCTCTCGTCCTTCTTGAGCCGGGCCTCGCAGAGCACCGCCCCGGTGACGTGCCCGTCGTCGGAGAGCACCCGCACCAGTGAACTGTTGGGCGCGAGAGCTACCCCTTCCTCACGGGCCTGTTCCAGGTCCTCGGGGACGATCGGCAATTCGTCCTCGGACTCCAGCGAGACGATGACGGCCTCGCCGCCGCCCAGCCGGATGGCCGACCGCGCGGCGTCCGAGGCGGTGTTGCCGCCGCCGATCACCAGCACCTGGCGGCCCACCTGGACCGGGCGGCCGAGACCGGCCTCGCGGAGGAACTCCAGGGCGCCTCCCACACCGCGGGACTGGATTCCCTCGACCGGCAGTCGCCTGCCCACGTCCTGGCCGAGGGCCAGGAAGGTCGCGGCGTAGTTGCGCAGCTCGTCCCAGCTGATGTCCTGGCCGGCCCGGACCCCGCAGCGGATCTCGATGCCACCGAACGCGACTAGCTTGGCGATCTCGGCGTCGAGGATCTCCTCAGGCAGGTGCCAGTGCGGGATGCCAGCCCGGAGCATGCCGCCCGGCTTGTCCAGTGCCTCGAAGATGACGCTGGAATAGCCACGCCGGCGCAGGTGGTACGCGCAGGCCAGGCCGGCCGGACCGGAACCGACGATGGCGACCGTGGTGCCGTTGAGCGCGGGCAGGGTTCCGGTGATCGGGTCCTCCGGCAGCGCCAGCCCGTAGTCACCGAGGAAGCGCTCGACGGAGCGGATCCCGATCGGCTCGTCGTGCGCCGCCCGGTTGCACGCGGTCTCGCACGGGTGGTAGCAGACCCGGCCGGTGACCGACGGCATCGGGTTGTCTTCCATGATCGTCAGGTAGCCGTCGAGGTAGCGCTCGTGCTTCACGTAGTCCAGGTACTTCTGGATCTGCTCGCCGGTGGGGCACGCGTTGTTGCAGGGTGGCGTCTTGTCCTTATAGACCGGCCGGAAGGAGCGGAAATTACCGGTGGGGAAGAGCCGCTGCCCTTCCTTCTCGGTCGGCGGCGGCGTCACTCCGGCGATGGGTAGCTGCAGGTGCGCTGGAACCCGGGTGCCGCGTACGGACATGGAGTCTCCTCGCTGTGCGGGTGTCAGCCGGCTGACGCGGCGTGGGTGGTGGGAACTGTCGCGGCGGCCCCGGTGGTGGCAGGCGCGGTGGTAGCAGGCCCGGTGGTAGCAGGTCCGGTGGTAGCAGGTCCAGATGGGAACTCGATCACCTTGTGGTGCGCGATCCCGCGCAGCATGGCGTCACGGTCGGCGACCTGGTCGGCGACCACATCCACCGGAAGCTCAGCGGTGGCCGCGACAAGCGCGCCGATCAGCGGTGCGGCGATGCCCAGGCCGATCGCGAGGCGTTCCTCGGCCCCCTCGGTGGACATCCGGTCGAAGGCGAGTTCACCCAGGTCCCGGACGAACATCCAGGGACTGCTGCCGTCGTGCTGCTCGGCCAGCTCGACCGCGTCCACGACCACCAGCTTGGCCAGCTTGGCCCGCATGGAGTCGGGCAGGAACTTGAGCAGGTACTCGGGTTCGCGGGCCGAGTTGATGACCAGCACCCCGGAGCCGTCAGGCGTGCCGCGCAGGAAGTTGACCGCCTTGACGATCGTCTCTTCGACGAGCACGACCCAGTCGGGACGGGGGTTCTCGTATACGAAGCGGTCCACTATGGGCGAATCACCGAACCGGGCGTACCTGCGCACCAGGCAGTTGGTCCGGTCCGGGTCGTCTATGTAGTCGCTGACGTTGTCGGCGTAGAGGCCGAGTGCGCGCGCGGCGGCCGCGATGCACGAGGAGACATCACGAGCCTCCTTGTCCATGATGATTCCGCGGGACCAGACGGTGAGCTCGTGGTACACGTGCCCCCTCCTCAAAACAGAGCCTTATATTGTATACCGTCGTCAGGATACTGACATCGTAGGCTTCTGGTGGCTCGCGTCAAGGGGAAGTTTCTGGCCTCGTCCGCCACGGCGCCGGCTTGCGGCACAGGCGATTTCGGTGCGCGAGCCGTTGTTCGGGATATGTCCGGGCAGCGGTCTGCGGAAACCCGCGCGGCGCGGTTCACGAGGTCAAGACGCTCGCAGCGGCTCGCCGCGGTGGGCGCGGCCGACCCGGTGGCGGCCAGCGCGGCCATGCCCCATGATGGGGTGATTTCCAGTCGGTAGGACCGTGAGGGGCAGCATGAGCGACGGACGTCCGCGGGAGCCCCAAGATATGAGGCGGTCGCGTGCTCCTTACCTCTACCCCACCGAACCCGATGCAGAGTATCCCCGGACCTCGGGTCCCGGCCGGGTGCCACTCAGCCCCGA
>DAIRVB010000384.1:0-5041 GCA_036803065.1 Streptosporangiaceae bacterium | reverse complement strand
GGCTTCGGCGGCGGCCACGACGAGCGTGAGCAGACGCTGAACCAGATGCTCGTCGAGATGGACGGGTTCGACGTCAAGGGCGGCGTCATCGTCATCGCGGCCACGAACCGGCCCGACATCCTCGACCCCGCTCTGCTGCGTCCCGGCCGGTTCGACCGGCAGATCGTGGTGGCCCAGCCTGACCTGGCCGGCCGCAGGGGCATCCTGAAGGTGCATGCCCGCGGCAAGCCATTCGGGCCTGATGTGGACCTCGACATCATCGCGCGCAGGACTGCGGGCTTTACCGGCGCGGACCTGGCGAACGTCATCAACGAGGGCGCGCTGCTGACGGCCCGGCACAATGGCACGCTGATCACCATGGCGGCGCTCGAGGAGTCCATCGACCGGGTGATGGCCGGCCCGGAGCGCAAGAGCGTGCTGCTGTCGGAGAGGGAGCGCAAGCTCATCGCCTACCATGAGGGCGGCCACGCCCTGGTCGGCGCCGCATTGCCGAACGCCGACCCGGTGCACAAGATCACCATCATCCCGCGGGGCCGGGCGCTCGGTTACACGGCGTCGGCGCCCGCCGAGGACAAGTTCCTGATCACCCGGTCGGAGATGATGGATCAGCTGGCGATGCTGCTGGGCGGCCGGACCGCGGAGGAACTGGTCTTCCACGAGCCGACCACGGGCGCCGCCAACGACATCGAGAAGGCCAGCTCGATCGCCCGCGGCATGGTCACCGAGTACGGGATGAGCGAGCGGCTGGGTGCCCGGAAGTTCGGCAGCGGGGACGGCGAGCCGTTCCTCGGCCGCGATATGTCGCACACCAGGGACTACTCCGAGGAGATCGCGTCCACGATCGACGAAGAGGTGCGCCGTCTGATCGAGTCGGCCCACGACGAGGCGTGGGAGATCCTGGTCCAGTACCGCGAGGTTCTCGACGACCTGGTGCTCAAGCTGATGGACAAGGAGACTCTGAGCAGGAAAGAGGTCCTGGCCATCTTCGCGCCGGTGCAGACGCGCCCGTCTCGTGGCTCTTACACCGGATACGGGAAGCGGCTTCCGTCGGACCGTCCTCCGATCATGACTCCGAAGGAGCTCGCCCTGACCGCCGCCGCGGAGGTCAACGAGCATCCTGCCGCGGGGAATGGGCAGGCCTCCCCGTGGACGCCGGGCGTCCAGCCGCTGGACCAGCCGCTGGGCATGCCCCCTAGGAGCCATGATGACGACACCGACGGCGGAGGGCTTTGACCAGGGACTTCGATGCTCCGCGGATCGAGGTCGCGGTGCGGGAGATACTGCTTGCCATCGGTGAGGATCCTGACCGGGACGGGCTGAGGGACACGCCGGCCCGCGTCGCCCGCGCCTACGCCGAGCAGTTCTCCGGCCTTGGCCAGAGTCCGGAGGACGTCCTTACCACCGTGTTCGACGCCGACCACGACGAGCTTGTGCTGGTTCGTGACATCGAGGTCTACAGCACCTGCGAGCACCATCTCACCCCGTTCTTCGGGTCCGCGCACATCGGGTACATCCCAAATCTGAAGGGGCAGATAACTGGGCTGTCCAAGCTGGCCAGGCTGGTTGACGTGTACGCCCGGCGGCCGCAGGTCCAGGAGCGCATGACCAGCCAGATCGCTGACGCGCTGATGAGCGTGCTGGAGCCGCGCGGGGTCCTGGTCGTGATAGAGGCCGAGCACCTGTGCATGTCCATGCGCGGCGTGCGCAAGCCCGGCGCCAGGACGGTGACCTCAGCGGTCCGCGGCATCATCAGGGACAGTGACCGCACTCGCGCGGAAGCCATGAGTCTTCTGTTCGGAAGGCGTTCTAGTGGGTAGCGTTGCCTTAAGGGAGTGCCCCTTTGGGAGATTGGCCGCGCCAGAAGTCGCCGATGACTACGCTGATGGTCCGTGATCCGGGGCTTGACCTACATGTCCGAACGAAGCGAGAGCAGGCTGCCAAGCCTGGTTGCCACGCCCCCCGCTGACGACGCGCTCGCCGGCCAGGGGGCGGTGACCCGTCCGCCGGACCGGAGGCATCAGCGGTCATGGGTGCCGGTGACGGCGGCCTGGCTCGGCCTGCTCATCGGGCTGGCCGACATCGTCCAGGTGGTGCTGCCCAGCGTCTATATGCATACCCACCTGCACAAGATCAACTCCTACGTGCCCGGCACGCTGACCAACCTCACGCGGACCGCGGACGTGCTCACCGGGCTGCTGCTGCTGATGCTCTCCCACGGCCTGAAACGGCGGAAGCGCCGGGCCTGGCAGGCCGTCATCCTGCTCCTCGCGTTCAGTGTCGTTGTTCACCTGGCGCACTACTCGCGCATGATCCCGGCCGTGGTGGCGGCGTGCGTGCTGGTCGCGTTGCTGTATTTCCGTGACGAGTTCTACGCGGTGGGCGATCCGCGTACCCGGTGGCGGGCGCTCGTGGTGTTCGAGGGGCTCGTCGTGGCCGATGTGGCCATCGGCCTCACCTACATCCTGCTCGCCCGGGGGCTGGCCAGCGATTACTCGCTCATGCAGCGTATCCAGCATGTGATGTACGGCCTGGTTGGCGTTACCGGGCCGGTCCAGTTCCTACCGGAAAGCCGCAGCGATCTGTTCAACGTGCTGACCAGCGCCCTCGGCCTGTTCACCCTGGTGGTGAGCGCCTATGTGTTCCTGCGGCCGGCCCGGCCGGCCGGCCGGATGGGTGATCAGGACGCGAGCCGGATCAGGGATCTGCTCAGCAGGCAGGGAGAACGGGACTCCCTCGGCTACTTCGCTCTGCGCAGCGACAAAAGCGTCATCTGGTCACCCACCGGGAAGTCCTGCATCGGTTACCGGGTGGTGTCCGGGGTGATGCTCGCGGGTGGTGATCCGATCGGCGACCCGGAGGCCTGGCCAGGCGCGATCCACGCGTTCCTGGACGAGGCGGCGCGGCATGCCTGGGTGCCCGCGGTGATGGGCTGCGGGGAACTCGCCGCGCAGGTGTGGTGCCGCGAGGGCGGCCTCAACGCGCTGGAACTGGGTGACGAGGCCGTCGTGGAGGTGGCCAGCTTCTCGCTCAAGGGCCGGGCCATGCGGAATGTCCGGCAGATGGTGTCCCGGGTAGAGCGGAACGGCTACACCGCCGAGGTGCGCCGGGCCGGGGATATCCCGCCCGCGGAGATAGCGGCGCTTATCCGCCAGGCTGATTCCTGGCGGGGCAGCCAGATTGAGCGGGGCTTCTCCATGGCGCTCGGCCGGGTCGGCGCGCCCGGGGACGAGCGGTGCGTCATCGTCACCGCCACCGAGAACGGCGTGCTCCGTGCCATCTTGCACTTCGTGCCGTGGGGAGCCGACGGGCTCTCACTGGACCTGATGCGCCGCGACCGGACCGCCCAGCCCGGGGTGAACGACTTCTTGATCGTGGAGACGATCGAGGCCGCCGAGGAGCTTGGCGTCAAGCGCATGTCGCTGAACTTCGCGGTCTTCCGTGCGGCACTGGAACGGGGCGAGCGGATCGGGGCCGGGCCGGTGCTGCGGGCCTGGCGCGGAATTCTGCTGTTCATGTCCCGGTGGTTCCAGATCGAGTCGCTGTACAAGTTCAATGCCAAGTTCTGCCCGGTCTGGACGCCGAGGTTCTTCGTCTTCCCCAGCACGAAGGATGCGCCCCGGGTGGGCATCGCCGCGCTGGAAGCGGAGGCGTTCCTGGTGTGGCCGCGCATCGGCTTGCGGCGGCTGGCCAGCAAGATGGGGCTCGGCCGGCTGCGCCGCCGGATCCGCGCCGCCACCAGCGCCGCACGTGGGTGAAGTCCTGATCCCCCGGTAGGTGCGGTCGCACCGGACCCGACCCGGACACGTTCGACATGGTCCCCAGCTAGCCCTCTGCCCGCCGCGCGTCACGCATAGGGTGGCGCTCATGAGGAGCGACGCGGCCGCCGGGGAGCGCCGCGACCATGTCCAGCCACGGCCACCGAGCCCCCCCGGCTTGCCGGGTCAGGACCGCTGCCTGGTCATGGGGGTGGTCAACGTCACACCTGATTCCTTCTCGGACGGCGGCCAGTGGTTCGGCCCGGAGGCGGCCATAGCCCATGGCCTGGAGCTCGCCGCGCAGGGCGCGGACATCGTTGACGTGGGCGGGGAATCCACCAGGCCCGGCGCGCAGCGGATCACTGCCGACGAGGAACTGCGCCGGGTGGGGCCGGTTATTTCCGGCCTCGCCGAGGCCGGGATCCCGGTGAGCGTGGACACGATGCGGGCCGAGGTGGCGGAGTTCGCGCTGCAGGTAGGCGCGCGCCTGGTGAACGACGTGAGCGGGGGGCTCGCCGACCCCCAGATGCCCCGCCTGGTCGCCGCGGCCCAGGTGCCCTACGTGGTGATGCACTGGCGTGGCCGTAGCCGCGACATGGACAGCAGGGCCGTCTATGCGGACGTGGTCCGCGAGGTGTGCTCGGAATTGCGGGAGCGGGTCGATGCGGTCATCGCCGAGGGTGTGGACCCGGCGATGATCGTGCTGGATCCCGGGCTCGGCTTCGGCAAGCTGGCCGAGCACAACTGGGCGCTACTTACCGCGCTGGACCGGATTTCCCGCCTGGATGGCACAGGCGCCGCGTTTCCCGTGCTGATCGGCGCGTCCCGGAAGCGGTTCCTGGGCAGGCTGCTGGCCGCCGCGGATGGAACAGCCCGGCCGTTCTCCGGCAGTGATGACGCCACTGTCGCGGTGACCGCGCTGGCCGCCGCGGGCGGTGCCTGGTGCGCACGAGTACACCAGGTGGCCGGCAATGCCGATGCGGTCCGGGTGGCGCAGGCATGGCGGCGCGCCGGATCACCGGCGGGGCAGCGGGAAGCCAGCGAGGTGTCCCGGTGAGCAGGCCTGATGTTCCGGCGACCAGTCCGGCTGCGCCGGTGGGCCTGGACCGCATTTCACTGCGCGCCCTGCGGGTCTTCGCCTATCACGGCGTCCGCGACGAAGAACGCCGGGATGGCCAGGAGTTCATCATCGATGCCGTGGTCGGGCTGGACACCTCGCTGGCCGCGGCCGGCGACGAGCTGGGCCTTACCGTGGACTACGCGGCCCTGGCCGACCGGCTGGTGGC
>DAIRVB010000383.1:0-5045 GCA_036803065.1 Streptosporangiaceae bacterium | reverse complement strand
GGGCGTGTCCCGTGGATCTTGGTGGATGCGGGCGGTCGTCGTCTGGGCGCCGGCCCGCGCCGCTGAAGATCTGCGGGACATGCCCTAGCTGCCACCCAGCCCAGCCTCATGATCGCGGCGGATTTACCGGCCGCATCTGACGCGGATGTTACACGATCATGGATTAGCTACCCGGCGGCGGTTACCCGGGGGTACCGTCTGGCCGTGCGCGCTCTCATCGTCGTCGACGTCCAGAACGATTTCTGCGAAGGTGGCTCCCTCGCGGTGGCAGGCGGCTCAGCGGTGGCCCGTGGCGTCAGCCAGCACCTCGCGGCCGGGAGAGCACCCGGCGATACGGACGGGTACTCCCACGTCGTGGCGTCGCGTGACTATCACCGGGATCCAGGCGGGCACTTCTCGCCGCACCCCGACTTCGCCACCTCATGGCCACCGCATTGCGTCGTCGGCACGCCAGGCGCGGATTTCCATCCGGACCTGGACACCAGCCATATCGAGACGGTCTTTAGCAAGGGCGAGCACGAGGCCGCCTACAGCGCCTTCGAGGGTATCGACGATGCGGGCACTCCGCTGGCCGGCTGGCTCCGCGAGCGTGGCGTGACGTCCGTGGACGTCGTCGGCATAGCCACGGACTACTGCGTGCGGGCCACTGCCATCGACGCCGGGCGGCAGGGGTTCGCCACCCGGGTCCTGCTCGGCCTCACCGCCGGCGTGGACCCGGCCACGACCCAGGAGGCGCTTGACCGGATGCGCGAGGCTGGTGTCGAGCTTTCCGGCACTCAACGCTAGGAGAATGCCATGCGCTGGTCCACCTACCTGTCCCCGGCTGACCGCCGGGAGCACGTCGGGCTGCTGTACGACGGGGCCATCCGTGGCCTGCCTGGCCCGGGTACCCTCACCGGACTGCTGGGCGACCATGGTCAGCGCCTGGAGCAGGCCCGGGCGCAGGCCATGCACGATCCCGTCGAAGTCCTGCCGGTCTCCGCCGTGCGGTTCCGGGCGCCAATCCCCCGGCCGCCGTCAATCCGGGACTTCATGGCCTTCGAGGAGCACGTCCGCACCAGCGCCACGGCGCTCGGGCACGATGTCAGCCCGGTCTGGTACGAGGTCCCGCTGTTCTACTTCACCAACCCGGCAGCGGTCCGGGGCCCTAGCGACGACGTACCGGTCGCCCCGGGTTCCGGCTGTTTCGACTATGAACTGGAAATCGCCGCCGTCGTGGGGAGGGCCGGCTCGGACCTCGACCCAGCCACGGCCGAGCAGTACATCGCCGGCTACATGGTCATGTGTGACTGGAGCGCCCGCGACGTGCAGGGGCACGAGATGCAGGGCCACCTGGGGCCGGTCAAGGGCAAGGACACCGCCACCAGCTTCAGCGCCACCCTGGTCACTCCCGACGAACTTGAGCCCTACCGCGTCGGCAACGCCTACGACCTGGCGATGACCGCCTCCGTCAACGGCAAGCCGTACTCGGCGGGCAGGCTCCGCGACATCTACTGGCGATTCGGTGAACTGCTCGCCTACGCTTCCCGCGGCACCACGCTGATCCCCGGCGACATCATCGGCAGCGGCACCGTCGGGACCGGCTGCATCCTTGAACTCTCCCGGGTACACGGCGCGGACAGCTATCCGTGGCTGCAGCCCGGAGATCAGGTCCGGCTGGAGGTCGCCCACCTGGGGGTGATCGAGTCCACCATCATCGCGGGCCGACCGGTAAGACCGCTGCGCCCAGCCGCAACACACTCAGCCCCAACGCACTCAGCCCCAACGCACTCAGCCGCAACCGGCGCGCTCAACCCTGAACCACTGCGCTCGGGCGACGGCAGTACCGGGAACTAATCGTTGCGGATCAGTCGGAGTTTTCGGGCAGGGCCTCGTAGATCCGCTTGCAGTCCGGGCAGACCGGGAACCGCTTTGGGTCCCTGGTAGGCACCCACTTCTTGCCGCACAGGGCGACCACCGGAGTGCCGGACACGGCGCTGTCCACGATCTTGTCCTTCTGGACATAGTGCGCGAAGCGCTCATGGTCGCCGTCGCCGTTCGAGGGGGACGGCTTGACGACCGTCTCCTCGCGGATGCCTTGCTCGGGAAGGACTTCGGTGCTCACGAGTAACGATTCTACGCGGTGGGCGGGCGTGCCCCCGGACTAGTTGAGGGCCGGATCGTCCGGATAGGTCGCCACCATGGCAAAGTTGCCGCCCGCGCGGCGCAGGACGGCCGGCCAGAGCCGCTCCGGTTCGGCGGCGAACGCGTCCGCCGGCTCGCCGGTGAGCACGTACCAGGCGCCTTCATCGATCTCCGCCTGGAGTTGCCCGGGACTCCAGCCCGCGTAGCCGGCGAAAACCCGCAGCGAGACAATGCCCCCGGCGAGCAGTTGGGGCGGGGCGTCCAGATCTACCAGTCCGACCCTCGACATCAGCTTCGACCCGTCCAGCGCCCGCCAGCCGACGGGCTCGTCGTCGCCCGGCACGATGGCCAGCGCTAGGGCACTATTCGGGGCCACCGGGCCGCCCCTGAAGACCACGGACGGGCCGGTCACCAATTCTGTCCAGGACTCCAGCACCTGCCCGACAGGGACTTCGGTCGGACGATTCAGCACGACGCCGAGGGTGCCTTCGTCTGGTTCGTCCTCCACAACGAGAATGACAGTGCGCCGGAAATTCGGGTCGCCGAGCAAAGGCGTGGCGACCAGAAGTCGCCCCGCGAGGTCCTCCTCCATCTCCCTATTGTTGCTGACGCGGCGGCGTGTGAAATAGCTCACCGCACATGGTTTCGTGTTCCCGGCCAAAATTCCGGCTCGGACGCGCCTTATTTCACGCCTGAGCCGGCGCGGCCGCCAGCCGCGTCGCGGACCGCGGCGGCCACTGCAGAGGACACATCCGGGTGGAACACCGAGGGCACGATGTAGTGCGGCCCGAGTTCACCGGGAGAGACCACCCCGGCCAGCGCCCGCGCGGCCGCGATGAGCATCTCGTCGGTCACCGCGCGGCCCTGCGCGTCCAGCAGCCCGCGGAACACCCCGGGGAACGCCAGCACGTTGTTGATCTGGTTCGGGTAGTCGCTGCGCCCGGTGGCCACCACGGCCGCGTGGGCCAGCGCGGCCTCCGGATCGATCTCCGGCTCCGGGTTGGCCAGGGCGAACACGATGGCCTGGTCGTTCATGGTGGCGATGTCGTCCCCGGTCAGGATGCCCGGCGCGGACACCCCGATGAACACGTCCCGGCCGCGCAGCGACCCGCGCAGGTCGCCGCTGTAGCCGGTGGGATTCGTGTGCTCGGCGGTCCAGCGCAAGCTGTCGTCAAGGCCGGGCCGCCCGGTGTGCACCGCGCCCTTGTCATCGCAGACCACCACGTCCGTGGCGCCCGAGGCGATCAGCAACCTGAGCACGGCGGTTCCCGCGGCGCCCGCGCCCGCCATCGCGATCCGGACATCGCCGAGCTTCTTGCCCACCACCCGCAGCGCGTTGGTCAGCGCGGCCAGCACCACGATCGCGGTACCGTGCTGGTCATCGTGGAATACCGGGATGTCGAGCAGTTCGCGGAGCCTGCGCTCCACCTCGAAGCAGCGCGGCGCACTGATGTCCTCCAGGTTGATGCCGCCGAACCCCGGCGCGATGATCTGGACAGTGCGGACGATCTCGTCGGTGTCCTGGGTGTCCAGGCAGACCGGCCAGGCATCGATGCCCGCGAACCGCTTGAACAGCGCGGCCTTGCCCTCCATGACCGGTAGCGCCGCGTACGGGCCGATATTGCCCAGCCCGAGCACCGCCGACCCGTCGGTGACCACCGCGACACTGTTGCGCTTGATGGTCAGGCGGCGCACGTCCTCGGGATGCGCCGCGATGGCCAGCGAAACCCTGGCGACCCCGGGGGTGTAGGCCATCGACAGGTCATCCCTGTTGCGCAGGGGCACCTTCGCGTGGGTCTCGATCTTGCCGCCCAGGTGCAGCAGGAACGTCCGGTCGCTGACCTTGCTCAGCGAGACCCCGTCGATCGCCGCCAGCACCGCCACGATCGCCTCGGCGTGCTCGGTGTCACGGGCCGCGCAGGTCACATCCACCCGCAGCCGCTCGTGGCCGGACGGCGTCACGTCCAGGGCGGTCACCGCCCCGCCCACCTGCTCGACCGCATGGGTCAGCTCACTGACCGCCCGGCCGCGGGATGGCACTTCGAGGCGAACAGTGATCGAATACGACACACTCGGCGCTACCGACACGTCACTCCCGCCTTCCCGGCCAGCATTGGCGCAGGACATCATCGTGCCATCCCAGGCAGGCTCCGCTGCCATCCATCCGCCTCTGAGGCCGCGGTCACGCCCGCGCGTACATACCCTGGAGGAGTGATTGACGGCAGTACTACTGGCAACGGGACTACTGGAAACGGGGCGGCCGCGGTTGCCGAGGCCTCATACATCGACGTGACACGGCTCCGGGTGGCGATCGCCCGGGTATCCCGGCGGCTGCGCCGCCACGAGCTCGCCGGGCTGACACCCACCCAGCTCTCCGCGCTGGCCACGGTGGAGCGGGCCGGGCCACTGCGTCTCGGTGACGTCGCCGCCGCGGAGAAGATCGCGCCCTCGACACTGACCCGGCTGGTCGCAGTCCTCGAGGAGCGCGGCTACGTGGAGCGTTGTCCGGTGCCGGGGGACGCACGCGCCAGCACGCTTGTCGTCACGGCGCGAGGGCACGCCATCCTCGAGCGCATCAGGCAGGAGAGCACCATCCTGCTCGCCGACAGCCTGCGCACGCTCACCCCGGATCAGCTGGCCGCCCTGGCGGCCGCGCTGCCCGCCCTGGAGCAGATCGCGGATGCCGACACAGGCGACCCGCGCGCCCGCTGACGCCACTACTAACCCCGCATGGCTCCGCCGCGACTGTCCGCAGGCGCCCCGTGGACTGCGGACAACCAAGAGCAGTGAACTGATAACGGGTGCCCACAGCCACGGCCGCGGCGAGGCTTCAGAAGAGCAGGGTGGAGAGGGTGGAACGGGCCTTCGCGACCCGCGGGTCGCGGGGCGGGAAGATCTCGAAGAGGCTGATCAGGTGACGG
>DAIRVB010000382.1:0-5052 GCA_036803065.1 Streptosporangiaceae bacterium | reverse complement strand
GGATGTGCCCCGGCCGGGGCCGGCGGGCGAATTCGCTGATCAGTCTGCGGGTGACTGTGGGCGCCAGGAGCGCCTCCCCGGCCGCGACCACCCGGATGGCGTTCAGCAAGTCGGCGGGTGGGGTGTCTTTGAGCAGGAATCCGCTCGCCCCGGCCCGGAGCGCCGCATAGACATATTCGTCGGCCTTATCGACATCCACGCGGTCACCCTGTGGTCGTGGCCCGCCCTGCCCTCCAGCAACCGCGCCGCCGGCCTCATAGCGCTGCTGCTGCTCGGGGCCGGCTGCGTCGCTGTCACCCACGCTGGCGCGCGCGATCACCACGCCGGCTCCGGGTAGCAGGCTCCCGCGATGGACAATGCCGGGGATGGAATCTCTCAGCCTTCCGGCATTCGTGGCGACCCCGGCAGCGGGCCGGGTGTTCGCTACCTCGCGCATCGTGCGGAGCACCGACGTGACTCCGGCCGCCCGCCTGCGGTTCGACGCCCTGGCCCGCTACCTGCAGGAGGCCGCCGAGGATGACCTCGCGGACGCGGGCTGGGACGAGCCGTCTGGCTGGCTGCTGCGTCGGGTTGCGATTGCCGTCCGGGGCTACCCGGCGCGCGGTGACCACGTAGGGCTGCGAACCTTCTGCTCGGCGACTGGGCCTCGGTGGGCCGAACGCACGACCACGCTGGCCGGACCGGGCGGAGACCTTATGCAGGCCAGGGCCGTCTGGGTGGCGATCGCGCGGGCGGATGGACGTCCGGCTCCGCTGGGGGCGCAGTTCCGGCGGCTGTACGGGGAGGCTGCTCAGGGACGCCGGGTGTCAGCCCGCCTGTCCCTTCCGGGGCCGCCGGCGTCGCAGCTGGGCCGGCCCTGGCCGCTGCGGGCCACCGACTTCGACACCGCTGGCCACGTCAACAACTCCGTGCACTGGGCCGCTGTCGAGGATGTCCTGGCCGGGCTGGCGCCAGGCTGGCGGCCGGCCAGCGCCGAACTCGAATACTTCCGCCCCATCCTGCCTGGCCACGACCCAAACCTCGTCATCGAGGACGCGCCAGATCATCTCGGTGTCTGGCTGCGCGGCGGCGCCGAGCGGCTGGCGTCAGCCCGGCTGACCCGCTGACCCGGGAGTGCTCGTTCAGCTGGGCCGGTCGGCCAGCACGAGCCCCGGCGTCGAGTCCCAGCCGACGATGCCCAGCACGGCCTGCAGGTGCGCCGGGACCTCGTGCAGCACGACGCGCCTGCCGCGCCCGCCGTGGCTGGCGCCGGTCAGCAGGACCATGGCCCGCAGCCCGGCCAGGTCGCAGTACTGCACGCCGGCCAGGTTGAGATGAATCTCGGCCGGACCTATGAGCTCTCCGAGCTTCTGCACGAGAGCAGGGTAGGTGTCCTCGTCAATCTCGCCGCTAATGACCAGGACCGGCGGACTGCCGACCAGGGTCATCCGGAGCACGCCGTCGTCGTAGACGGGTCCAAGGGTGACCATGGGATCTCCTGGTCAGCAGCGGGGGACGACCTCGCCGACTGCTGCCAGAAGGGGCCTCTCGGACGCGACGCCGGAGAGACGCGATGACGAACATCGACGTTACGGACAACCGCATGAGTCTGGGCGGTGTCGTGACGACTTTCCCAGTATGCCGGATGCCGGGCAGGATTCAAGCCATCAGCCGCCGTGTGACGCACTCCGCACGAGTTCGGCGGAGACCGCGACCAGCTTGCGGCGCTGCGCCCGTGCCTGATCGCGCAGCTGAACGTAGGCCGCCTGGGCCGACAGTCCCTGCTGCCCGATCAGGACCCCCTTGGCCTGCTCGATGACGGCCCGGGAGTTCAGCGCGCTCTGCAGTTGCGCCGCTAGCTCAGACTGCTGCTCGCCCTGCATCATGCTCGCGATCAGCAGGGCAGCAAGGTCGGTGAACGCCAGCAGGGCCAGCTCACCCTCGGGGGACCAGGGACGGGGGTCGTCTGACAGCACCGCGACGACACCCACGGCGTCCTGGTTGTAGGGCAGCGGACTGGCCAGCACGGCGCGCACCCCGCAGGCCACCGCGGCCCGGCTGAAGAGCGGCCACCGTGTTTCCTCGGTCAGGTCCTGCGTGCCCACCAGCTCCTTGTCGTCAAAGGCGGAGATGCAGGGGCCTTCCTGATGGCGTATCTGCAGGTCCTCCAGATGTCCGAGCCGCTCGTCGGAGACCGCGACGTTGCGCAGCTGGTGGTTGGCATCAGCGAGCATCAAGCCCGCGCCGTCTACGTCAAAGATCGCGTGGGTGGTCTGAACGATCTCGTGCAGCGCATCTTCGACACGCATCTCGCCGAAGCGCAGTTTGCCCAGCTCGGTCAGGGCCTGGCGGACATCCTGCGGGGATACATCCATCTGTTCGCTCCACGTCGGCTGATGAGTGCGGATCTGAGGCGCTGATCTCCGGGTCAGTACCCCGCAGCCGGGTCGACGAGCCCGACGAGATCCTGGCCAGCGGCGAACCTGGCGACATTGTCCTGAATGCGCCGGGCCAGCAGCCGCTCGACCATTTCCGGGGTATCGGCGGTGTGCGGTGTGATGATGCAGTTTTCCAGCTGCCAGAGCGGATGCCCATCCGGCAGCGGTTCCGGGTCGGTGACGTCGAGCGCCGCCCCGCCGATGGCGCCGTTGCGCAGGGCGGCCGCCAGCGCACCGGTATCGACATGCCGTCCGCGGGCGACGTTGACCAGCCAGGCGTCCGGCCGCATCGCGGCTAGTTCGGCGGAACCGATGATCTTCTCGGTGCCCGGCGTGAGCGCGAGGGCCAGGAACACGATCCGGGCGCCGGCGAGCGCCTCGTGCAGCCGGGCCTGCGGCAGCGTGCTGGCCGCTCCGGGCACCGGATCGGCGCTGCGGCGCACCACGGTGGCAGTGACCCGGAACGGGGCCAGCAGCTTCAGCAGGCTCGCCGCGATACCGCCGCCGCCGAGGATCGTGACCGGCTCGTCGTAGAGGCTCTGCCCGGCCGGCTCGCCCCACGAGCGGGCACTGATGCGCCGGCGCAGCGAGCGCAGCCCGGCCAGGGCGAGAGCCAGGGCGTGCTCGGCGACCGGCTCGGCGTACGCGCCCTTCGCCGAGGTCCAGGTCCGCGCGGGATCGAGCAACCCGGAGCCGGCCATTCGCTCTACTCCGGCCATCGGCAGCTGGATCCAGCGCGCGGCGCTCGCGGCCGCGAGCGCGCGCCGCAGCCCGTCCAGATCGGCGGAATCAAGCCAGACGAGCGCGTCGGCCGTCGCATCCACGTCGGCAGGCTGGCCTCCGCCATCGCGGATAGCCCGGCAGGCAGAGTCGCGGGGTACAGGGCCGACAGCCACCCTGGGCACAGTCACCTTCAGCACCCTAGTGTTCAGCGCGCCGATCAGAGCCGGCCGCGAATGCGGTCCCGCAAGGGACGCCCGTCCGGGTCATAGACAATCCGGTAGAGCGGGGTTGCCCACAGCCGCTGCGCGGCTGTGAGGGTATGGCGCTGATGTGGTACCACCCGTCCGGGAGGTCTGGATCCGGAGCCGCCAGCCTCGTGCCATGCGGCGAGCTCGTTGGCCTGCCGGAGGAACGCCGCGAAGGCCTCCCGCGGATCCAGGAGGTCTGCCACGTCATCGGCGTCGCGGTCAAGGTGCTCGCGCCACAGCTTGAGGCGGAGGTCCCGGGCGAACGTGCGCGCTCCGTCCCCCAGGCCAGCTGGGTCGCGGGGCTCCCGGGCATCCCGCTGCGAGTCCAGCACGGCGATCGACAACTCGCTGTCGTGGCTCCACGACCTCCGGTTGAGGTTGTCCGACCCGACCATCGCCCACACGTCGTCGACGACCACCACCTTGGCGTGCACGTACACCGGTGTTCCCTGGTGGTTCTCCAGGTCAAATACGGCGAAACGCTCGCCGCCCGCGGCGGCGCAGGCCCGCATCACGTCGTGCTGGCCAAGCACGGAAGGCACGTGGGTGACCGCGCCGTCCTTGTCGGGATGCCGGGGCACAACGGCGATGATATGCAGGTCGGGGTTGTCCCGCAGGGCCGAGGCGATGACGTGGGCTACCGGCCGCGACCACAGGTACTGGTCCTCCAGGTAGACCAGGCAGCGGGCCCGCGTGAACACCTTCCGGTACGCGTGCGCGATGCTCCGCTCCCCGAGAGGCGCGAACGGGTACCGGCGGAGGCGGGCTGGGTAGGTGCGCAGCACCTGGACGGCGTGCGTGCCCCGCCGGGCCTCGTCGGCGGCCAGCGGCTCCGGAAGAGGCCGGCTTGTCATCGCACCCATGTGATAGGCGCGGTCGTAGAGCTGGCGGAGTGGACTGGGCAGGTCAAGGACGCTGCTGCCGTACCAGCGCTCGCGGAAGGTGTGTTCGAGGTCGTGCACGGCTGGGCCACTCACCTCGGCCTGGATGTCGTGCCAGGGCGGCCGCGGGCCGTAGGCGTCGGGGAACTCCATCACCTGCGGGTCGCCGGTGTGCTCCGAGTCGTCATTGCGGCCGTAACCCAGGTCGATGCCGCCGATGAACGCGACGTCGCGCGCAGGATAGCCGGGACGGCGCACCACGACCAGCTTCTGGTGGTGGCTGCCCCCCCGGCGGGTCCGGGCATCGAGCAGAACCTGACCGCCGTCCTCGTCGATCTGCCTGACAAACTCCGCGTTGGCCTCCTCGGACTGCTGCACCACCTTGGGCTGTGAGCGCCACAGAAGGCCGAAGACCCGGACTTTGCGGAGCGCTGCCGCGCCCAGCACCTCGCCGATCTCAGATCCCGGGCCGTCCAGGCGCTCGTCCAGGTCACCCCGGAAATCCAGGAAGTACACCTGGTCACCCGGCTGAGTCGCGCTGAGCTCAGCACACAGCCTCGCGAAGTAGCTGCGGCCGTCGATAAGCGGCTGGACCAGGTTCCCCGTGGTAAAGACCCTGAGGTCAGTAGCTGGGTTGGCTCGATCGCCCTCGCCGAGGAACCACGACACGATAGCCGGATCGTCCACCGGGTGATCGGGAGCATCCTGCTCTAGCGGGTCATCCTCCGAGTCAACCGAATCTGGAAGCACGTCCGAATTGTGGCACCCTGCGGGCCGGCGCGT
>DAIRVB010000381.1:0-5057 GCA_036803065.1 Streptosporangiaceae bacterium | reverse complement strand
GTCCGCACCAGACCGGTCCGCACCAGACCGGTCCGCACCAGACCGGTCCGCGGCCGCCGGCTGATCTGGCATGCCCATCCCGCGCGCTGGCCAGGAGAACTGACATGCCTGGCGCCCTGCCTGACGGCGAGCCCGTCCCGGCCGACGGGGGACTACCCGCCGGTGCGCTGGCGGATCTGGGGAAGCATCCGTTCGGCTGGTATGTGCATGTGCCGTTCTGCTCGACCCGCTGCGGCTACTGCGACTTCAACACCTACACCGCCGCCGAACTCGGCTCCGGTGCGTCCAGGGATTCCTACCCCGGCCTGGCCATCGAGGAGATCCGGCTGGCCCGCCGCGTGCTGGGCACCGTCAGCCTGCCGGTGAGCACGGTGTTTTTCGGCGGCGGGACGCCGACCTTGCTGCCGCCCGAGCGGCTCGGTGCGATCCTGCGCGCGATCGACGGTGAGTTCGGCCTCGCCGCCGACGCGGAGGTGACCGTCGAGGCGAACCCGGAGACCGTTGACGAGGGCTCCCTGGCGGCGCTGCGCGCGGCCGGGATCACCCGGATCTCGCTCGGGATGCAGAGCGCGGTGCCGCACGTGCTGGCCGTGCTGGACCGGGTGCACGAGCCGGGCCGGCCGGCCCGGTGCGCCCGGTGGGCACGTGCTGCGGGCTTCGAGCACGTCAGCCTGGACCTCATCTACGGGACGCCGGGGGAGAGCGCCGCCGACTGGCGGGAGTCGCTGGAGGCTGCGCTTGAGGCCCGCCCAGACCACATCTCGGCGTACGCGCTGATCGTCGAGCAGGGCACCAGGCTCGCCGCGCGGGTCCGCCGAGGCGAGATCCCGATGCCTGACGACGAGGCGATGGCCGACGCGTACCTGGCCGCCGATGAACTGCTCACCGGGCGCGGGCTGGGCTGGTACGAAATCTCCAACTGGGCCGCCAGCCCCCAGGCCCGGTGCCGGCACAATCTCCTGTACTGGACCGGCGGTGACTGGTGGGGCGTCGGGCCCGGGGCCCACAGTCACGTGGCTGGAATCCGTTGGTGGAATGTGAAGCATCCGGCGGCCTACGCGGCGCGACTGTGCGCCGGGAGCAGCCCCGGGCAGGCCCGGGAGGTGCTGACCGAACAGGAACGGCGGACCGAGCAGGTGCTGCTGCTGACCCGGCTCGCGACCGGGTGCCCGCTGGATCTCCTCGACCCGGCCGGCCGCGCCGCCGCCGCGGCGGCCGTCGGCGATGGACTGGCGCAGCGACCGGCCCACGCCGCGGGCCGGGTGGTGCTGACCAGCCGGGGGAGGCTGCTCGCCGACGGTGTGATCCGCGGCCTGACCGGCTGAGGCTTGCTAGCCCTGGCCGTGCTCACCCTGGCCGTGCTCACCCTGGCCCGACCCCGGGGGTTGTCCCCCTGGGCTAGCAGGGCACCGCGAACATGAAGGCGAGGTCGCTATCTGCGCGCCGAGACTCGGAGCCAGCCGGACCCTGCTAGCCCGGGGGACAACCCCCGGAGCCCCCGGGCCGCGCTGTGGCGTTACTTGCGGGAGGAGACTCGGAGCCAGCCGGGGAATTCCCGGGGCGGCTCGCCCCGGCTGGCCGCACGGGCCGCACGGACCAGATGCACGACCAGGACCAGCCAGAAGGCTAGGACCAGCGGGCCCACGATGATCACCGCGACCGTGACGGAATCCAGCGCCAGCATCCCCGCGATGATCAGGGCGCAGATTCCGTACAGGACCACGGCCCACGACACCCGCAGCGCCTCGGCGGCGTGCTGGCGGGCGAAGGCTGACCGCCGCATGCTTACCAGGTAGACCTCAAGCGGCAAGACAGGCCCGGTGATCGCCACCCCCAGGTAGCCGAGCACGGCGTCACGGACGTCGCGGTGGCTTGCCGGGCCGGGCTCAGCCGGGATCCGGTCGCCGGCGGGCATCGGCGGCCCTGGGTCAGTCGGCGGCCCAGAGTCGACAGAGGCGGTCGGGTGCCGCCGGTTGGTCGTCATGGAGTCCCCTGCCTGGTCTGTTGCACCTATCACGTTAGCCAGTACCCGGCGCGGTGACGAAGTCGATAAGTTCTTCCACCCGGCCGAGGAGGTCTGGTTCCAGGTCGGCGTAGCTGCGCGCGGCGGCCAGAATCCGCTTCCAGCCCGCGGCGGTGTCCTCGCCCCAGCCCAGCGCGGCCAGGATGCCTTCCTTCCACGGGGTGCCCCTGGGCACCGTGGGCCAGCGGGTGATGCCAACCGCGGCCGGCTTCACGGCCTGCCAGATGTCCACGAACGGGTGGCCCACCACGAGGACGCGCGGTCCGCTGACGGCCGCCGCGATCCTGCTCTCTTTCGAGCCAGGCACCAGGTGATCGACGAGCACGCCGAGGCGCCGCTGAGGCCCCGGGGAGAAGCTGGCGATGATCGCCGGGAGGTGGTCGACTCCTTCCAGGTACTCGACGACCACTGCGACGTCGCGCAGGTCGTCTCCCCAGATCTTCTCGACAAGTTCCGCGTCGTGCCGGCCCTCGACATAGATCCTGCTTGCCTTGGCGACTCGGGCCCGGCCACCGCCCGCCGGGGCCAGCGATCCTGACGCCGTGCGCACCGGGCCGCGCGGCGCCGCCGGGGCCGGCCTGACCAGGGTCACCGGCTTGCCTTCCAGCAGGAACGCGCCACGTTCCAGCGGGAACACCCGTTGCCGGCCGAACCGGTCTTCCAGGGTGACGGCGTTCTTCTCGCAGGCCGTGACGGCGCCGCAAAAGCCGCCGCCCGCTTCCTCGACGACCAGCCCGCGCTCGGCCGCCACCTGGGGCGGTTCCGGGCGCCTGCTACGCCGCCAGCCCTCGGCCAGGACATCTGGCCCGTAATCCCGCTGCATGCCACCTCCTGCCGGGGGTCAGGATAGAGGGGCGTGAACCGCCGGGCCGCCGCGAAGCCGGCCGTCCGGAGCACCACGCGCCAGCCGTTATGCTCCCAGTGCGGTTGCCTGGGTGTCACGGCGCCCCGCCCGCCTTAGACTTGGCACTCGGGATAGTGGAGTGCCAAGGGAGGTGGTCTCGTGCTCGACGACAGAAAACTCGCCGTGCTGCGTGCCATCGTGGAGGACTACGTGTCCACCACGGAGCCGGTCGGCTCCAAATCCCTGGTGGACCGGCACAACCTCGACGTGTCGCCGGCGACGATCCGTAACGACATGGCCGTGCTGGAAGAGCAGGGCTACATCGTCCAGCCGCACACCAGCGCGGGCCGGGTGCCGACGGACAAGGGATACCGGCTGTTCGTGGACCGGCTGTCCGGTGTGAAGCCGCTCTCACCGGCCGAACGGCGCGCCATCGAGACGTTCCTGGCTGGTGCCTACGACCTCGATGACGTGGTGATGCGGACGGTGAGGCTGCTCGCCCAGCTGACCCGCCAGGTGGCGGTCGTCCAGTATCCGTCCCTCACCCGGTCCTCGATCCGGCATGTGGAACTGGTGCCGCTGGCCGCCAAGCGGCTGCTGCTGGTGCTGATCACCGATACCGGGCGGGTGGAGCAGCGCGGCGTCGAACTGCCCGGCCCGATCGAGGAGGACTCGGTCACCCAGTTGCGCGCGGTTCTCAACGCCTGCCTCGACGGGCGCAGGCTGACGGAGGTAGCGTCGGTCGTCGCGGAGTTGCCGCAGCGGGTCACACCCGAGGAGCGGCCGAACGCCACGGCGGTGTTCTCCGTGATCCTGGAGAGCCTGGTTGAGCGGCATGAGGAGCGGGTCGTCGTCGGCGGGGCAGCCAACTTGACCGCCACCGACTTCTCCAAGGGCCTGCGTGAGGTCCTGGAATCGCTCGAAGAGCAGGTGGTGCTCATGCGGCTGCTGGGTGAGACGGGTGATCACTCTTCGGTGACCGTGCGGATCGGCGCGGAGAACCCAGTCGAGGGACTGCGCAGCACCTCCCTGGTGGCGGCCGGTTATGGGACCGGTGACCAGGCACTGGCGAGGCTGGGCGTGCTCGGCCCGACACGAATGGACTACCCGACGGCGATGGGAGCGGTGCGCGCGGTGGCACGATACGTCGGCCAGATTCTGGCGGGGTCCTGATGGCCAACGATTATTACGGCATTCTCGGCGTCCGCCGCGAGGCACAGCCCGATGAGATCAAGAAGGCGTACCGGCGGCTCGCCCGCGAGCTGCATCCGGATGTGAACCCCGATCCGGCGACGCAGGAGCGCTTCAAGGAGATCAACCAGGCCTACGAGGTGCTCTCCGACCCGGAGAAGCGGCAGATGTATGACCTGGGCGCGGACCCGTTCGCGCCGGCTGGCGGCGCGCCGGGTGGTGCCGGCTTCGGTGCCGGGTTCCCGTTCACCGACATCATGGACGCGTTTTTCGGCGCCGGCGCCACCTCCCGGGGCCCGCGCAGCCGCGCGCGCCGCGGGCGCAACGCCACCGTCCGGGTCGAGCTGGACCTCTCCGAGTGCGCGTTCGGGGCCACCCGGGAGCTGGTCGTGGACACCGCGGTGGTCTGCCCGACCTGCTCCGGGCAGGGCACCGCGCCGGGCACCCACCCGGAGACCTGCGACGTGTGCGGCGGACGCGGCGAGGTGAACCAGGTCACGCGGTCGTTCCTGGGCCAGGTGATGGCCTCGCGGCCATGCCCGGCCTGCGGCGGGTTCGGCACGGTCATCCGCCGGCCCTGCCCCGAGTGCGATGGCGACGGGCGGGTCCGTACCCGGCGCACGATCAAGGTGCGCATCCCGGCCGGCGTCGAGGACGGCACGCACATCCAGCTGGCCGGGGAGGGGGAGGTCGGCCCCGGTGGCGGTCCGCCGGGAGACCTGTTCCTGGAAATCCTGCAGCGCCCGCACGCGATGTTCGAGCGGCAGGGCGACGACCTGCACTGCACGGTGACCATCCCGATGGTCGCCGCGGCGCTGGGTGCCACCCTGACCGTTGAGACCCTGGACGGACCACGGGAACTGGACCTGCGCCCCGGAACGCAATCCGGCCAGGTAATCCCGATGTACGCGCTCGGCGTGCAGCACCTGAATGACTCAGGCCGCGGTGACCTGGTCATTCATGTCACCGTGGAGACACCAGCCAAGCTGGATGAAGCGC
>DAIRVB010000380.1:0-5062 GCA_036803065.1 Streptosporangiaceae bacterium | reverse complement strand
GAGCCAGCCTGGGGGGACGACCCCCCGGAACCCCCCGCTGAGCCAGCCCGGGGGGGCGACCCCCCGGAACCCCCCGCTGAAATACGGCGCGTACGAAGATGACGCCGAGGTTTTCGGCTGGATCAGGCAGGGGGCGCCGGACGGGCAGTCCTGCCTGGAGGCGCAGGTCATGGACTGGGCGGACGATGTCGCTTATTCCGTGCACGATCTGGAGGATGGCCTGTACGCGGGCTTGATCACCCTGCAGGCCCTGCACGATCCGACGCAACGGAAAGAAGTGGCGCAACTCACCGCCGAGCAGTATTGCGCCCCAGGGTCGGTCGGCGAGGGTGAGCTGATCGCGGTGTTCGACGATCTGCTCGCGGTGCCCTGCTGGCCAGTGGAATTCGATCGCGGCCCGCTGTCCCTGGCCGCCCTGAAGAACCTGACCAGCGAGCTGATCGGCCGGTTCTGCGGCGCGGCTCAGGAGGCGACCATGGCGGCGCACGGTTACCCGCTGACCAGGTATGCCGCCGATCTTGTCGTGCCCCGCCCGCAGCGGCTGGAGTGCGCGCTGCTCAAGGGGGTCACCGCCTACTACGTGATGAGCCGGGCAGGCGCGGCGGCCACCCAGGCCAGGGAGCGGGACATCATCACCGAGCTCGCCGCTGCGGTGCGGCTTGGCGCGCCGGGCACACTCGACCCCGCGCTGCGGCCCGCCTACGCCGCGGCGGGGTCGGATGCGGCGCGCCTGCGCGTTATTGTCGACCAGGTCGCCTCGCTCACGGATACTTCCGCTATCGCCTGGCACGGCCGCCTGTGCCGGTGAGCAGCCGCATCCTCTGACGAAGGAGTACCTGATGCCCGGTGGACCTGCCTATGTGATCGTCGGCGCGAGCCTGGCCGGCGCGAAGGCGGCAGAAACCCTGCGCGAGGAGGGATTCGACGGGACGATCGCCCTGATCGGCCAGGAAACCGAGCGCCCGTACGAGCGCCCCCCCTTGTCCAAGGGCTTTCTGCTCGGCAAGGCGGCGAAATCATCGATCTACGTGCACGAGGAGGGCTGGTACGCCGGGCACGGCGTCAATCTCCTGCTCGGCAGCACCGTCACCGCCATCGACCGCGCGGGCAGCCGGGTCGAGCTGGCCGACGGCTCAGCGATCAGCTACGACCGGCTGCTCCTCACGATGGGAGCCTCCCCGCGGACCCTGGATGTGCCGGGCGGCGATCTGGGCGGCGTCCGGTACTTGCGGACGGCAGGAGACTCCGAGCGGCTGGGTGCCGCGCTGGCCGACGCCGGCCGTGTGGTCATCGTCGGGGCCGGGTGGATCGGCCTGGAAGTGGCGGCGGCTGCGCGTGAGCAGGGCTGCGAGGTGACGGTGGTCGAGCCTGAGCCCGGCGCGCTGCTCCGCTCGCTCGGCCCTGAGCTGGGTGGGATCTTCGCTGACCTGCACCGCGCCCATGGCGTGACGTTCCGTTTCGGCGAGGGAGTCAGCGAGCTGCGGGGGTCCGGAGGCCGGGTCGCCGCCGTGATTACCTCATCGGGCGCCGAGCTGCCCGCTGACCTGGTGGTGGTCGGCATCGGCGCGGTGCCGAACACCGCGCTGGCCTCGGTCGCCGGGCTGGAGGTGGATAACGGGATCCTCGTGGATGCGGCGCTGCGCACGTCCGACCCCGCGATCTGGGCGGCGGGGGACGTGGCCAACGCGTTCAACCCGCTGTTTGGCCGCCGGATCCGGGTCGAGCACTGGGCCAACGCCCTGAACGGCGGGCCTGCCGCGGCGCGGTCCATGCTGGGCCAGGAGGTCTCTTACGACCGGGTGCCATATTTCTACAGCGACCAGTACGAGCTGGGCATGGAGACATCCGGGCTGCCCGAGCCCGGCCGCTACGACGAGATCGTCTACCGTGGCGACACAGAGGGCCTGGAATTCATCGCATTCTGGCTGGCCAGCGGGGCTGTCGTGGCCGGGATGAACGTCAATGTGTGGGACGTGACCGATGACATCCGGGCGCTGATCCGGTCCGGGCGGCCGGTGGACACCGCGCGCCTCGCCGATCCGGACGTGCCGCTGAGCGAGGTCTGAGCAGCAGGACCCAGCGGCCAGTCAGGACCGGGTTCTGCCGAATATCGCGGTGAGCACCGCGTCGGCATCGGTGAGGTCTGGCAGCACCGCGTCGGCGTCGGCGGCGGTCAGGTCGGCAACGCTGGACGCCCCGGTGGCCACGCCGACCGACCGGGCACCGGCCGTCTGTGCGGCGGCGATGTCCAGCGGAGTGTCGCCCACGATGACGGCCGCCTCGCCCGCGAAGTCCTGGCGGTAGGCGCGGGCTGCGTTGCGCCGGGCCAGGTGGACCAGCTCCGCCCGGTTCTCGTGGTGGTCGCCGTAGGCGCCGATGTCGAGGTCCAGGTGCCCGGTCATCCCGAGCGCGCCCAGCTTGGCCTCGGCGAGCGGCCGGATGTTCCCGGTGACCACCGACTGCACGGCGTGGGCCGGCCCCAGGCCGGCCAGCGCGGCCAGCGCCGCCGCCGCCCCGGGCAGGGCGTGGCCTCGCTTCATCACCAGTGCGCGGAACCCAGGTGCCTGGCCCGCGAGTCCGGCCAGGAACGCCTCGACATGCTGGCGCGGATCGCTGACCCCGGCTCGCTCCAGCGTATGCAGGACGATCGCCCGGTCGGTCCGCCCGGCCATGGGCACGACCCCATCCAGCTCACGGCCGAAGAGCTGGCGGAAGACCATCCCGTAGAGCTGGGTGCTGCTGCCGCCCGCGTTGATCAGGGTGTAATCGACGTCCCACAGCACCAGCACGTTGCCCACGGCGCGACCGTACCAGCCCAGTGACGCGACCTGGCTCGCCGCTGGAACCGCGGACGGCACGGCTGCGTCGAAGTGGCACAGCTAGACACCCCGAGTGGAGTGAGCGATGCAACCCAGCCAGCGGCAGTGGGGCGGATTGTTGATGGCCGGCGGCGTGGCCGTGGTTCTCGCGGGCTGCGGCAGCGGCCCAGCCCCGCTGGCGGCCGGGTCTTCCAGGCCTGCCACGACAGCGGTCGCCGCGGGGTCGCCACGGTCTTACCAGCTCTACACCCACTGCGGCATCGACGAGGCGCGCATCGGCAGCCGCTACTACGAGGCGGTGCACCCGCTCAGCGACGGGCAGGGCAATCCGCCGGCCGGCTGGGGAAACCCGTACCAGCAGGGCACGATGACGCTGCGGCCGCCTGCCGCGGCGGTGTTCCGCGATGACGCCGGCCACCAGGTGCAGTTCCGGCTGCGCCCCGGCGCCACAGCGTTCAAGCACGTGTGCTCCTGAACGCTGCGCGGGCGCCTACGGCTTGCGGGGCTCGCCCCGGTAGGTGCCGAAGGACCAGCGGTTGCCTTCCGGATCGCGTGCCGCGAAATCGCCCACCAGGCCAGTCTGTCATCCGGCTGGGACGTCCAGGAACTCCTAGAGGGCGGGCGCCGGCACGGCCGCGTGACCGTCGGATGACGCAACCGGCGGGTCGGCGGCCAGGAGATCCTTGAACACCGCGGTGCTCTGCTCGGTCTCGGGCGCGGTGGGGAAGACGAAACCGCACTTCGGGCACGGCTCGGCCAGGACGCGCTGCTCCTGGGTCAGTTCGAAGGGTTTGTCCTGCAACGTCGAGCAGGTCGGGCAGATCCGGAGCAGCCTGGTTCCGACGAGTTCGAAGTTGGTGATGATGTCTTCCATGATGGCGCCGTTGGCCGCCCACGCTTTGGCATGCTTGTGGTAGGTGTCCATGTGCCAGTCATTGAGCGCTTCCTTGCTCGCCCAGAAGCTGACCTCGTTGTACCAGTCCGGGATATCCGGGTGAACCCACCAGGTCAGATGGATGAACCCGGGCTTGGACTTGAGGTGGTGCCTGACATTTCCGAAGACCACCATGAACTTCTTGTACGCGTCGGGGCTCGAGAAGCGAACCCGCTGCATGCTGAGGTAGACGCCCATAGAAAAGATTCCTCCTCGGGAGAGTCCGTGATCATGGACGGGGTCCGGGGGTGACGGTCTCGATGGTGGTGTCGGGGGACAACCGGCGGCGGACCTCGCGCATCAGGCCGCCTTCGATGATCCGGCGCCAGCGAGGCTGCGAGGGTGCCACGAGCACCACATGACGGACGCCGCGAGCCCCGGCGACCCGGGCGATCGTCCGGCCGGGCCGGCGGGTGGCGGCTACCTGCCCCCACCCGCCGGCACCCGCCTGCTCGATGGCGGCGATTGCTCGCGCCACCCGCTCGTGCTGGGTGCCCAGCTCCTTCTGGGTAGGCATGAGCCCGGGGTTGGGCAGGCCCATCGCGTAGCCGTAGATGCGGGCGATGCTCACGACCGCCACGGGCTGCCCGCCGCTCAGCGCCACCGCCCGGCTGACCGCCGCCGGTGGGATGGGCTCACCGGTGGAGGCGATCAGGACCGATGCGGGGTCGGTGGGCTGCTTGTCCCACCGGCGACGGCGGACGCGGCCGGCGACCCGGGCTGGCACGGCGACCCGCGCGGCGGGGGGGGCATCGCGATCAGCTTTCAGGCTCGAGATGCCCGGGGGCGAGAACGGACGGCTCGGCGGCGCCATCGAGATCGATGCCGCCCGGCGAGCCGACCACGACGGGAAGCGCGTCAACGGCCGCGACGCCGAGCCGCTTGTCGCTCATCTTGCGCCACAGGTAGAGGGGGAGGTAGGTGGCGACGATGATGATCCCGAGGATGTAGAGGAAGTGCCCCTCGGACGGCCCGACGACGATCTTCGGCGCGGCCCAGCCGCCCACGAAGTAGACGAAGGTCAGGAACAGCCCGGCGGCGAGCGCCACCCAGCGGAACCAGCCAGGCATCCGGAACGCACTTACCTGGTCGGGGCGGAACTGGCGCATCAGGAAGTAGCCGATCAGCGCGGCGACCACGGCGATCAGGTAGCCCACGTTGGAGAAGATGTAGATCCGGACCGGCGAGCCGAACAGTGCGACGATCATTGAGCAGATCAGGTTGAAGAACATGGCCCGGTCCGGCACGTGGTGCTTGTTCTTGTGCGCGAACCAGCGGGGCGGCGAAGCTGGTGTAGAGGGTCAGCGGG
>DAIRVB010000379.1:0-5066 GCA_036803065.1 Streptosporangiaceae bacterium | reverse complement strand
GGAACCGCGAACGGCACCCCGATCGAGATCTGGACCTGCAACGGGCAGGCCAACCAGCAGTGGTCGCGGGCCAGCTAGCGGCGCCACGCGAGCACCTGGCCCACCCGGATGGCAGGCCGGCCCAAGAGTCCGATCAGGAAGCGCCCGACCCGTGACCCCGGGCTGGCCACCGCGACGACGGCGGCGGGCCGCCAGTCCCGGAGGTAAGCGCGGATCTGCGCACGGGACGGGTCCTGGACACGTGGGTTTCCCCAGAGCGCGTCCAGCGACCAGACGCCCTGCGCGGCCGGCCCGAAAGCATTAACGGCTGCGTGCCCGGCCGGGTCAGGCCCGATGAACCAGCCACCGACCAGCGAGCCGGGTTCTCCCGTGTCGGCCTGCCAGAGCATCGCCTGAGGCAGAACCGCTGTCGGGACAGGGATGACGAGCACAGTGGCGTCCGGCGCGAGCCGCAGCCGGGCGAAGGCCGCCTGCCAGCCGGCCGGGGTCGGGGCAATGGTGGTGGCCTGGATGGGCAGCGGTATGAGAGGCAGCAGAGCCAATGTCGCGACCGCGGTAGCGAAGCTTCTTCTTCGCCACGAGGCCTGGGGTGCCGCCGAGCGGGCCAGGTCCAGCGAGAACGCGAGGACGACGGCGGCCGCCCCGTCCGCGATAATCGCCAGGCGGTCCGGCATCATCTCGCTGATGATCGGCAGGCCCTGCATCCAGTGCCACGGCAGCAGCGGTCCCGGGTAGCGGAGCCCGTGGAAGACCAGGGTGCTGCCGCCGAGGCTGATGAGTTCCAGCACCGCGAACGTCACGGCGGCGGCGCGGACCTTCGGGTCCCGCCAGAACCGGATCGCCGCGAACAGGAGGACAGCAATGAGCGGCAATCCCAGGTAGGCAAGGTATTCCCAGAGCCCATTCGGGTAGCTGGCGGCGGCGGCGGCGCTGGCGCGCGTGTGAAAGAGCAGGCCACCAGACGGGGTCACGAAAGAGGCGGGCGTGTTGATGAACTGGGTGGTGGCCGGCCACGGGCTGCCGTGCTCGGTGAGCGGCCCAAAGAACTGCGCCCACAGGGCGTACCCGCAGATCAGCAGCATGACTGCGGCTCCTACGGCCAGCCCGGTCAAGGCGCCGCGGACCCGGGCCAGCACCAGGCGCGGCCGGCTGGCCGCGAGCACCGCAACGAGCACCAGGCCGGCCAGCGCGGCCTGGGCCAGCACTTCTTCCTCGGTGAAGACCTGGGCGGCCGTCAGTAGGCCGAGCCAGATACCGGTACGCACGGCGTTACCACGGCCGGTGACGATCCGCAGTAGCGCATCGACGATCAGTGGCGGGAAGATGGCGAACACCAGGTCCCAGTGGTCGAGGCCGGAATTCAGCAGAGCCGGGGAGAACCCGTAGAGCGCGCCGGCCAGAGCCGCTGCGGTGATGCTGGCCTGCCACCGGCGCAACACCAGGAACATGCTGGCGGCAGAGCCGGCGAAGCCCAGCGTCAGCATGATGGTGATGCTGACCTGCGGGCCGGCCAGCAGCGTCACCGGCGCCAGCAGCACGGCCGGGAGAAGGATAGAGGTGTTCCACATCAGGCTGATGCCCCGCGGCGCGTTCAACGCGGTGGTGACCAGCGACGGGAGCCTCCCGTGCGAGATCGCCGTCGCCGCGTAGCGCATGAACCAGGCGAGCAGATCGCTGTCCCCCGGCCCTGGGTCGCCGACCGTCACGTGCGTGGCCGGGTCGACCCACAGCCGCCAGGTCAGCGCCACGGCGCCCAGGACGTAGCAGCTTAAAATCAGCACCTGCGGCGCGGTCCGGGCGCGGGCGGGCCGAGGTTCGGCGGCCCGGAATGACTCGACTGCCGGCGGGACGAGGCTCAACTGAAACCCTCCATCAAGCGGGTAATGAGCAGTCACCTTATACGCCGCAAATGCTCACTCGTTGCCCCGGCCGCCATCTGCGGTGGCGCCGGGAAGCGTCGTGACCTGTGCGGCGGGAGCAGCGCAGGGGCGAGGACCACTGGCACGGACCCGGCCGCGGTTGACGATCCGGCCTGGCCGGCGCTCCCCGCCGCGGTCCCGGCCACAAACGAGACGAGGGCGACTCCGATCAGCAGGAGGATGTACGGCCACCGGCGATGTGCGAGCGGCTGCTGTGATGGCACATCTGGTGACGTTCGGTGCGGGTGCCGCATCGTTCAGGTTGACATGCTAATGCGGGCATTGGCAGGTCAGCGGGATCGTCTACCCATGACCAGCACCCGGCGGATGAGGGCTAGTTCTTGCGGCCCACGCCTGCGTAGCCGAAATACGGGGGGACGTCTGCGGCGGGGCCGGCCGTCTCGCCGGGCTCGGGCCGCCAGTTGGGGGTGAGCGCGACTCCGGGCTCGACGAGCGTGGTGGCGTGGAAAAACTCGGTGATCTGGGTGCGTGACCGCGGGATGAGTGGCTGCGCCGCACGGCTGTAGATCTCGCGGGCGCGGGCTTCGTCGGGCCGGGCGCTCTCGCTGGTGTGATGCCCGATGACGAGATAGCTGCCGGCCGGCACGGCGCTCATGTACCCGTCGACAATCGCGGCCGCCAGGCCGTCATCGGCGATGAAGTGCAGGACGGCGTTGAGGATAACGGCGACTGGGCGGGAAAAGTCGATGACCGCCCGGATGCCGGAACTGGCGCAGACAGCCGCTGGGTCCCGCAGGTCGCCCTGGATGCCTATGACGCCCTGGCTGCTGCGCAGGATCCGGTGCGAGTGCGCGACCGCGACCGGGTCAATGTCCACGTAGGCGACGTGTGCCCCGTCCGGGCTGGCCGCCTGGGCGATTTCGTGGATGTTGCGGACGGTGGGGATTCCGCTGCCCAGGTCGAGGAACTGGGTGATGCCCTGCTCGCTGGCCAGGAAGTGGGTAGCGCGGCGGACGAACGCCCGCCCCGCGCGGAGGACCTGCGGAAGCTGCGGGAAGGCGGTGATCATGGCTTGCGCGGTGTCGCGGTCCACGGCGAAGTTGTAGCTGCCGCCCAGCAGGTAGTCGTAGATACGCGCCGCGCTGGGTGTGTTGGCGTCAAGACGTGGCAGATCCGGGCCGTCGGAGGCTGCTGTCACTGGGCCGGGACGCTCCTTCCGGGCCGCGCCGGGGCGTGGATCTCGAACCAGACGGTCTTGCCGCGCAGGTGGCGGTGCACGCCCCAGTTGTCGGCTAATGCCGTGATGATCATCATGCCCCGGCCTTCCTCGGGCTCCGGGTGCCGCGGGAACACGCGGCGTGGCCGCCGCCAGCTGTGATCGCGGACGTCACAGCGTACCGCGCCGGGTGAGAGGTACACGGTGATCGTGATCGGGCCGCGGCTGTGCCGGTAGGCGTTAGAGGCGACCTCGGCGAAGATCGACTCGGCTGCGCCGTCATCGTGCCAGTCCCGCAGGTAGCTGCGGAACCAGTGGCGGGCCCGGTGGATCTCCTCGGCCCGCCGCGGGATCCGCAACGTCAGCGCCCGGGCTTCCCGGCGCGTGGCCGGCCACGCGCCGGGAAGCGCCCCCGCTTCGGCGGCCGGGGGAACATGCTCAGCCTGGGTCATAGCCTGCCTGCAGTTTTCCCGGGTGCCTGGCCCCCGGGCATGCGGGGCGCGGCATGGGCGGTCGGTTATGCCCACTCTTTCGTAGAATTTCCATCTGCGCAATTGTTACAGAGGAATTGCGCAAGTAGATTTCCCGCCGTACAGTTGCTTGCCGCGCGACGCCGACGGCATGATCCTGGTCAGCGCGCAGAAGAGGTGGTGGGGGTTGGAAGAGCGGTCCAGCCCTGTGCTGTTGCGCTGGGCTTTGGGCGAGTGGCTGCGCGAGATGCGCGACGCGAGCGGGCTGACCGGCTCGGAAGTCGCCCGCCAGCTCGGATGGGCACCGTCAAAGGTGTCCAGGATCGAAAATCACGAGGGTGTCACCCCCGGGGACGTCCGCGAACTGCTCGACGTCTACGGGATAACCAACCCCGATGATGTGCGGCCCCTGGTGGAGATGGCCCGCCAGGCGCAGCAGCGCGGCTGGTGGCAAGGCTACGGCGACATCCTGCCCCCGTGGTTCGCCACCTTCGTGGGCCTTGAGGCTGGCGCTGGAGAGGAACGCGATTACCGGGGTGGCCTGGTCACCGGGCTGCTGCAGACACCGGACTACGCACGCGCGGTCATGGGCAGCGATCTTCCCGGCGGCCCGCCGTCCGCAGGCGAGCTTGAGCGGTTGATCGGCCTGCGGCTCGAGCGCCAGCAGTTGCTGCGGCACGCACGGGACCCCCTGCGGCTATGGGCGGTGATGGACGAGGCCGTGCTGCGCAGGCGCGTCGGCGGCCGCGCTGTCATGCGGCAGCAACTCCGGCACCTCGCGGACATGGCCCAGGCGCCGAACATCACCATCCAGGTCCTCCCCGACGATCGGACGCACCCCGCGCTTGACTTCCCGTTCTGCCTGCTGCTTTTCCCCGGCCGGCAGCTTCCCGGGCTGGTCTACCTGGAGAACTGGCGCAAGAGCCTGTACCTGGAAGACGCGGAGGACATGACGTATTACTCTGCGGCGTTCGACGGCCTCGCGCGGGCCGCGCTCAGCCCGGCCCAGTCGCAGGCGCTGGTGCTGGAGCACATGAAGGCGTCCGGTGAGTGAGGCCGGCCCGGCACCACAATGGCGCCGGAGCCGTCATTCTGGCAGCACGGGGGGCCAGTGCGTGGAAGTCGCCGCGGCCGGCGACGGCCTGGTCCGAATCCGCGACTCCAAGGACCCGGGCGGCGCGCAGCTAGTCATCAGCGTCGGCTGCTGGCGCCGCTGCCTCGGCCGCCTCGCTGCCGTGCCGGGCGCGGCCGGTAACTGCCTGGTGGCAATGCCCGACGGAGACTGGGTGCTGCTGAGGCACCGGGATCAGCCCCGGGGTCCGGTGCTGCGGTTTACTCCGGTGGAGTGGCGGGTGTTCCTGCTCGGCGCGCGAGATGGCGACTTCGACCTCACCACCGATGGCCGGTTCCGCCTGGCGGCCCCTCCCGCGAGACATTTACGGGAAGTACTGACTTGCTCAAAGAGGCCGCTTCCCAAGATCGGAAGCGGCCTCTGACGCG
>DAIRVB010000378.1:0-5069 GCA_036803065.1 Streptosporangiaceae bacterium | reverse complement strand
CTTGGGCACCGCCCGGGGAGCGCGGCCGCGCTCCCCGGGCGGTGCCCAAGGGGACGGGCAGCGCGGGCTGCCTGGTGTCAGTCGGCATCGAAGAACCCCGATCTGGCGACGAACACCGCCGCGACGAGGAGCCCGATCAGCATCAGCTCGACTGAGATGGCGGCGGCGGCGTTGACGTTGTTGTTCTGGAAGGCGAAGTCGTAGGAGAGCTGGTTGAGCGAGTAATCGCGGCCGGCTACCCCGTTGCTCGCCTGCGACAGCAGCTGCGGCTCGACGAACAGCTGGGTGCCGCCGGCGAAGGCGAGGATCACCATGTAGACGATCCACTTGCGGAGCAGCGGGATCTCGATCTGCCGAGCGGTACGCCACGGTCCGGCCCCGTCGATCCGGGCCGCTTCCAGGATGTCGGAGGAAATATTGTTGAGCGCCCCGTACATCACCACGATCCAGCCACCCGCGCCGGTCCAGAACGCGATGCAGGTGAACAGGACCGCCAGGTGCCCGGGGGCGATGACCTGGCCGAAGGTGTCGTAGCCGAGGGCCCGCAGCAGGAAGCCGATGGGGCTGACCGTCGGGTCGAGCAGGAACAGCCAGACCATCACGCTCGCGGCCCCCGCCAGCGCGCCGGGGATGTAATACAGGAAGCGCAGCGACCTGCTGACCCCGCGCACGGCCAGGCGGTGCAGCAGCAGCGCGAGCCCGACCACGAAGACCACCAGCGCGGCCAGCCAGAAGACCAGGTAAAGCGCCACGTGTTCGACGGCGGGGATGAACCGGAAGTCGGCCGCGGCCGCGGTGAAGTTGGACAGGCCGGTGAACCTGTTGCCCGCGTTGGTGAAGGCGAAGTAGATCGCGTAGACGGTCGGCACGACGCCGAAGGCGATCAGCAGCACCACGTAAGCGGCGACGAAGCCGTGGCCGGCCCGGGGCGCGATCCGTCTGCTGAACGGCGCCCCGGTCCGGCCGGCCCTGGTGGACGTCGAGCTCACTGCTTGACCTGGTACCCGTCAGAGCTCGCGTAGTTCACGATCGCCTTCTGCCAGGCTGGAAGCATCGAGACGATGGCCTTGCCCGCGTTCAGGCCCGGGGTGACGGTGGATGCCCAGATCGCCTCCTGGCTGAACTGCCCGTAGCCCCAGCCGGGCCACACCTGGTTCGCCGCGGCCTGCAGCGGCGCGGTGATGTCGCCGGTGTAGTACCCGGAGGAGGCCTGGTTCGCCAGCCAGGTCTTGGCCGCAGGCGCGTACGCCGGATAGCCGGGCGCTACTTTGGCCTGATAATCGTTCGAGGTGGTCACCCAGGTCAGGAAAGCCGTGGCGGCCTTGAGGTTCTTACTGTGCGCGGACAGGAGCCAGGTGCCGCCGCCGACGTTGCCGACCGAGGGGGCCGAATCGCCGGACCACTGGGGCATCGGGGCGACCGCGATCTGGCCCTTGGGGGTCTTGAACGTGCCCTGGAACAGCGCGCCGCCGTACCACGCCGGGCCGGGCAGCATCAGGATCTTGCCAGCGTCGTTCTTATCGAAATCGGAGCTGAATACGCTGCTGGTGGACATGGTCTTGTCCTTGATCAAGGTGTCCAGCAGTGAGGCCATCCGCGTGCAGTTCGCGCTGGTGGTGTTCACGGTGACTTTCTTCGGGCCGGTGATCTGGTTGGCGCCGCACTTGCTCGCCCACATGAAGATCTCGGGGGTGAAGGTGTCGCCCGCGGAGCCGACCAGGTAGCCGGGATGCTGGGCGGCGACCTTCTGGCCCAGTGCCTCGTACTGCTCCCAGGTGGCGGGGACCTGATAGCCCCACCGCTTCATCAGGGCCGAGTTATACCACAGCACCGTCTGGGCCAGGTCGTTGCGCAGGCAGTAGAGCGTGCCGTTGACCAGGCAGGGATTGTTGGCTCCGGTCGCCCAGCCGGCCAGGGTCGACTGCGGGATCAGGCCTTTGTTCAGCGGCGCGGTGAAGCCTGCGTGCACGGCCCAGGAAACCTCGTTGTTCTGCGTGCTGAAGACCACGTCCGGCCAGCCGCTGCCGGTCCGGTCGAACAGGTCCACCTTGGTCTGCAGGTAATTGGAGCCGTTGGCGTCCCCGTCGTAGGTGACGATGGTCATCTTCACCGAGGGGTGCTCCTTGTGGTACAGCTGCGCGGCGGCCAGGCGCGTCGAGTCGACCCACACCGTCAGCGCGCCGCCGGCCTGCGGCGCCTCCGTGAAACCCTGCTGCGGGGCCGCGCTCCCGCTGCTGGTGCCGCCGCCACAAGCCGTGACGGCCGCCAGGGCGAGCGCGCCGCCAGCGGCCAGCAGCCCGGCGCGCCTGCGGCCCTTGCCTGATCTCTTCGCGCGCACGGCGCGGACTTCCGCTCTCATGAACGACTCCACTGCGTTGTGGCGCCCGCCGGCCGGAGGCCCGGGCGGCGGAACATCCAAGATTGGTCGGGCTTATCTGGGCGCCCGCAGCCGGGCACCTGGGAGGTCAGCGACGGCCGTAGGCCTCTGGACGCCGCAGACCAGGCGATTGCTTTGGTCCCTTATGAGAACGGCCGGAGCAGGCCCGAGTCAAGAGTATGAGCATTCTTATTTCTGATTTTTGTGAGGAAGAGTCATACACGTTGTCCGCCCCCGTGTGGGCGGCCATCCCGCGTGCGAGGGCTGGGCGGTCAGGCTGAGCCAGGAACCGTCACCGATCTGGCGGCTGTCCGGACGGGCGCCAGATCGTAGTGAGCCCTGATCCAATGCCCGCGCTTGTACCGCCGGGCGCAGCTCCGCACGCGCCCGGCGCAGTACGCGCATGGACTCTGGGTGAACCCGGCCGCGAAGCCCTGCCACCAGCTTTGGGTCTGAGTCGCTGCGCTTGCCGCCGCGATGCGGATCGATGAGTAAGATTCATCTTGGTACTGCGAACGTGGAGAGATATGCTCTCCGAAACGGGACAGTATGGGCCGCTGTCGGGGTGGGCCCGCGATCAAGGAGGCCGCCGGTGGACGGCACGCCCTCGCTGGAGGCAACGGGCATGCCGGCCCAGCAGCAGGACGCCACGCCGCCGGCCGGCTCATACCGGCCCGGGTACGAGCTGGTGGCCGAGCAGCTCCTGCAGCTCATCACCGAGCTGCGGCTGCAGCCCGGGGACCGCATGCCGACCGAGAACCAGCTCGCCTCGCGACTGGGCACCAGCCGGACCGTGGTGCGGGAGGCTATCAAGATCCTTTCCGCGATCGGGCGGGTGCGGGCACAGAAGGGCCGGGGGCTCTACGTCGCCAACGACGATGGCATGCTCGGTTCCTCGCGCTGGAGCGGCTTTTTCCTGCCGACCGACCTCGACCACATCTACATGCTCTTCGAGTTCCGCCGGGTCCAGGAGGCTGCGGCCAGCAGGCTGGCCGCAACCCGGGCCACTCCTGCCGAGCTACGGGCCATCGAAGCCGCCGCCGAGTTGTGCCGGGAGGGCCATGTGACCGGGCAGTCCGCGCGCTTCGACAGCGGTGACGACGACTTCCACCTTGGTAGCGCCGCCGCCTCGCACAACCCGTTCCTGGTCACCGCGGTACGCGAGGCACGCCGCCTGCAACGCCAGTCCAGCACCATCGGGCTGCACGGCACCGTCGGTGGCCATGCGGAGGAGGCGATCGCGGAACACGCCGCGATTTACCGCGCGATCCGGGACGGCGACGCGGAGGCGGCAGCCCGGGCGGCCGCCATTCACCTGGACAAGACTCTCGAGGACTACCGTCGCGAGATCCAGCGCCGCGTCTTCGGCTGACTTCGGCCAGCGGCAGACCGCCACCGGGCCGCGTCCACGTCCAGCCGCCCGTTATCGCCCATCCAGCTCCAGCCACGCCTCGTCAGGCACCACGGTAGTGAAGCGGGCGAGGGTGGAGTCCACCTGCTGGCCGGTGCGCATCCCGCTGACCACCGACGCCACCGCGGGATGGCGCAGCGGGAACTGGACCGCCGCGGCCGGCAGTTCCACTCCGTGCCGGGCGCAGATGCCGGCCAGCGCGCGGGCCCGGGCGATCAGTTCCGGCGCCGCCGGGGCGTAGTTAAAGCGCGCGTCGTCCGGCGGCTCGGCGCGGGCCAGCAGCCCTGGGCGTGCTCGCGTGCCCGGTGCCGGGTGTGGTGGCGGGTGTGGTGGCGGCCAGGGCGTGGCGGGCCCGGTACAGCGCCGCGATCCGCCCGGTCCACGCATCGCACCAGTCGCCGGGCGCCTCGGGGTGCGCGGCCCCGGCCCGCAGGGAATACCGCCGGATATGAGCCCGGCACCACAGCGGGTCGACGCCGTCGATGCAGGCCAGCGACTGATACGCCTTGCGGAAGTCCGAGGAGATGACCAGCCGCCGGCCGGCCTGCAGCGCGGTATGCTCCCGGCCGGTGCCCAGCTGGCCGGCGGCGGCTCCGGCGCTGCGTGAGGTGCCCATCACGAACACGGTCGTGGCACCGGTGACGAAAGTCCGCAGCCACCACCGGTGGCCGTCCTTATCCTCGATGTCCCCGAACACCTGCCAGCTGGTTTCACCGGCATGCACGTGCCCGGCGGTCCGGCCGTGCGCGGCGATCGCCTCCGCCCACGGCGCGATCAGCGGCGCGACCTGCTTCAGCGCTCCGCACAAGGCGCCCGGCGCCACGTCGAAGCCCGTCGGCGGCCAGCGCCTGCACGATCCGGTGCACCGGCCGGCCCAGCACATGCTTCTCATACGCCAGCCGGGCCAGGAACCCGGCGGTGCTCCGGAAACTCCGGGGCGGTTCATCCGAAGGCCGCCCGCTCAGCGCAGGCCGGACCCCCCGGTGGGCTGGCTCTTCACCAGCGGTGAGCGAGTGAACTCCCGGCGGTCCCGCGCAGCGCGAAAGTTTCACTAGGCCTGCCCGGCGCTCCAGGCCGCCACCGCGCGTATCGCCAGGTAACGGGAAAACGGCCCGGATCGGCCCGATGCCGGGAGCGCCGCCCCTTGACCCGGCTTATTCGAGGCGCTCACCATGACGGCACTCCCTAACCGGGCAGCCGGTGCCGCGATACACCGGCCTTGTGGCCGCTCACATGTGAGCGCTCACAAGGCCGCCGGAAGGAGGCGCGCGAAGCTGACCA
>DAIRVB010000377.1:0-5087 GCA_036803065.1 Streptosporangiaceae bacterium | reverse complement strand
CCAGCTCATCCGGCCAAACCGCAGGTCACAGTATCCACGTCGGTTTTTGAAGCGGTACAGGTATCTTGAACGGGCCGATGACGCCGCGCTTGATGGTTTAGCCAGCGGGAGCTGGTGGCGCTCTGGTTGAGCGCTCGCCGGAAGGGTGCCGGCCTCTGTAGCGCGCGGGATCAAGCTGATCCGAGCGCACGGCCTTATGAGGCGGCCCACCGCGCTGGCTGGCTGGGGTTGATAAAAACTACCTGGCTGCCCGCAGCCGCCGGGTGAACGCGCGCGCTGCGGCGGCGGGATCATCGGCTTCGGTGATGGCACGAACGACGACTACCCGGGTGGCCCCCGCGGCGAGGACGTCGTCGAGCCGGCCGAGGGTGATGCCACCGATCGCGAACCAGGGACGAGGTGTTCGCTGGCGTGCGACATGGGCCAGTAGCCCGAGACCGGTCGCCGGGCGCCCCGGCTTGGTCGGTGTCGCCCACACCGGTCCCGCGCAGAAGTAGTCGGCCCCAGGTTCGCTTGCCGTCGCGGCGGCCTGGGCGGGACTGTGACTGCTGCGGCCGATCAGCGGGTGCGGGCCCAGGATGCGCCGTGCGACCGGCACTGGCAGGTCGTCCTGACCCAGGTGGAGGACATCGGCGCCCGCCGCGAGGGCTACATCTGCGCGGTCGTTCACCGCCAGCAGGCGGCCGTGCCGCCGGCATGCGCTGGCGAATACTTCAAGCAGTTCGAGTTCCTCGCGCGCTTCGAGTCCCTTTTCCCGGAGCTGCACGATGTCCACCCCGGCGCCGAGCACCGCGTCGAGGAACGGCGCCAGGTCGCCCCTGGACCGTCGTGCGCTGGTGCAGAGGTAGAGCCGGGCGTCCGCCAGCCGCGCTCGCGTGTCAGCTGCCTCGGCTGGCCGATCAGTCGCTGGCTCGTGCGGGTGATGTGATGTTGCCTGCGCGGGGTGATCTGTCATCGCGCTATCCAACCACCGGCGGCGCCGCAGACCGCGCGGGCTAGACTGGAGCTTGTCGGAATTTCCCGACCACGGGAGCCCCGCGCAGGGGCTGAGAGGGAGGCTGATCGCCTCCGACCGTCGTACCTGATCCGGGTAATACCGGCGAAGGGAGCGTTCTTGACTGTGACCGCCGATGTTGTCGTCACAGGCGGTGGTGTCATCGGCACTGCGATCGCGTGGCGTGCCGCAGCCGCCGGGCTCGACGTCGTTATCGTGGACCCCGAGTGCGGCGATGCTGCATCGCTGGTGGCCGCGGGGATGCTCGCGCCGGTGTCGGAAAGCCTGTTCGGCGAGGACGCGCTGCTTCGGCTCAATCTACTGGCCGTCCAGCGGTTCCCCGCATTCGCGGCTCAGCTCGAAGAAGAGACCGGCCATGATGTCGGCTTGCGCCGCGAGGGCACGCTCGCGGTGGCCTGCGACCTCGGTGACCATGCCGCGCTGATGCGGCTGACAGCCTTCCGCCGGTCCGTGGGGCTCGACGCTGAAGAGCTGGACGGCCGGGCATGCCGCAATCTCGAGCCTTTCCTTGCGCCGGACGTGTGCGGTGGCGTCCTGTTCGCGGGCGACTGGTCCGTCGACAACCGGCGGTATGCAGCCGCGCTGCGCCAGGCGATGCGGGCCGCGGGGGTACGGGCCGTTCGTGACCGCGTGGTGGGGGTGCGCTCCCGCGACGGAAGGGCCTGCGGCGTGCGGCTATCCGACGGCAGTGCGATCGGCACTGTTGACTGCACCTTCGTCGTTGTCGCCGCTGGATGCTGGTCGGGCGGGGTTGCGGGGCTGCCGGCCGCGCTGCGTGCTGTGGTGCGGCCCGTTAAGGGCCAGTTGCTGCGCTTGCGCCTGCCCGGGGGAATGCCGCCTGTCATCAGCCACACGGTTCGCGCGACGGTGCGCGGAGCAGAGGTTTACGTCGTACCGCGGGCCGACGGCGAGATGATCGTGGGCGCCACTTCCGAGGAACGCGGGCCCGACCGGACGGTGACCGCGGGAGCGGTTCATGACCTGCTCCGCGACGCTATGAGCGTGCTCCCTGTGATGAGTGAGCTGATCCTCGCCGAGGCTTGCGCCGGCCTGCGGCCCGGAACCCCCGACAATGGGCCGGTTGTGGGCACCACCGGCCTCGGCGGGCTGCTGGTGGCAACCGGGCATTACCGCAACGGCATCCTGCTCTCGCCAGTGACCGCGGACGCTGCCGTCGCCTGCCTCACCGGGCAGCAGCCAGCGGAGGAATGGGAGCCGTTCTCGCCGCAGCGATTCACGGCCCGGGTGAGGGCCTGATGACCGTCCGGGTGACCGTCAACGGAGAGCCGCGCGAGGTGCCAGCCGGCATGACGGTGGGGCCTCTAATCGCCACGGTGACCGAGTTCGCGACCGGTGTCGCGGCAGCCGTCAATGGCGAGGTTGTGCCGCGCCGTTCCTGGGCCGGCACGCTGCTTCGCGATGGTGACCGGGTCGAGGTCGTCACGGCTGTGCAAGGAGGATGAAGTGACCGACGCAGAGTTGCTGAACGGGACAGCGGCCGGACTGGCCGCAGCGCCAGCGGCCGGGCAGGCCGGGGAAACATGGGTGCTCGCCGGCCGTCCCCTGAGTTCCCGGCTCATCGTCGGCACCGGGGGAGTGCCGAGCCTGGAGGTACTGAAGCGGGTGCTCGGTGCCTCAGCCACCGCTCTCACGACTGTCGCCATGCGGCGCGTCGCGCCTGCGGGGACGGGCTCACTTCTCGGCACGCTGCAGGAGGCGGGTGTCCACGTCGTGCCCAACACCGCAGGCTGCCGCACCGCGAGCGAGGCGCTGTTCACGGCCCGGCTCGGCCGCGAGGCGCTCGGCACCGAGTGGGTGAAGCTGGAGGTGGTGGCCGACGACCGCACCTTGCTGCCCGACCCCGTGGAGCTGCTCGAGGCAGCACGGCTGCTCGTCGGTGACGGGTTCGTGGTTCTCCCGTACACCAACGACGACCCGGTCCTCGCCAGGCACCTCGAGCGGGCAGGCTGCGCGGCAATCATGCCGCTCGGTGCCCCGATCGGGTCCGGCCTCGGCGTGCGCAACCCGCACAACATCGCGATGATCGTGGAGCAGGCGGGCGTCCCCGTCATCCTCGACGCCGGGATCGGGACAGCCAGCGACGCGGCGTTTGCCATGGAGCTGGGATGTGACGCCGTCCTCGTCGCATCGGCCATCACCCGCGCGGCCGATCCCGAGCGGATGGCCCGCGCCATGCGGCTGGCCGTAACCGCCGGGCACGCCGCACGGGCCGCCGGGCGCATTCCCCGCCGCTGGCACGCCCACGCGTCGAGTCCTCTCGCCGGGCTGCCAGAGGGCCCGGCGTGACCGTGCCGCGCGTCCTGACCGTCGCGTCATCCGACTCCGGCGGCGGCGCCGGCATCCAGGCCGACCTCAAGGCGTTCGCCCGCTGCGGCACCCACGGCATGTCGGCGATCGTCGCGCTGACCGCGCAGAACACCCTGGGTGTCACCGCCATCCATGAAGTGCCGCCAGCGTTCGTGCGGGCGCAGATCGACGCGGTCCTCGACGACATCGGGGCCGACGCCGCGAAGACCGGCATGCTATTCTCCGCGCCGCTGATCGAGGCTGTGGCGGAGGCGCTGGAACCGCGGAGCCTGCCGCTGGTCGTCGATCCGGTCATGGTAGCCAGCTCAGGGAGCCGGCTCCTGCGCGAGGACGCTGTCGGAACCCTGGTGGCGCGGCTTTTCCCGCTGGCCACCGTGGTGACGCCCAACCTTCTCGAGGCGCAGGCGCTTACGCGGACGGTGACCAAGGATCGCGCAGCGCTCGCCGAGCGCCTGGCCGCGATGGGTGCCCCGGCGGTCCTGGTCACCGGAGGACACGGCGCCGAGCCGGTCGACCACCTCTTCGACGGATCCCGTCACGTGGCCATTCCGGTCGCCCGCCACCCCGTCGCCGCGACACACGGGGCCGGCTGCACGCATTCAGCAGCACTCGCGGCCGGGCTCGCAGCCGGGCTGCCACTGCTCGAGGCGGCCCGGCAGGCCGCCGGCATCGCGGGCGACGCGGTGGCTCACGGGCTCGCCGCCCTCGGTGGCGGCGACGGCCCGGTTCACGCCCTGCACCTGGAAGCAATGCGATGAATGACAGCTTCACCGGCGAGCTATGGCAGGGCATTGCTGAGGTCTACGGCGCCATCCTGGGCCACCCGTTTCTTACCGGGCTGGCCGACGGCAGCCTCCCGCATGACGCCTTTGCGTTCTACGTCGTGCAGGATGCGCTGTATCTGCGGCGATACGCAACCGCGCTCGCAGCCGTAGCCAGTCGCGCGCCAGACACCGCGGGAACGGAAATGTTCGCGCGCCACGCGGCGGACGCGATCATAGTCGAGCAGACACTCCACGGTTTACTACTATCGGACCTCGGCATTGACCCCGCGGCGGCCCGCACAGCCGAAGCGGCGCCCACTACCCTCGCTTACACCAGTTATCTCCTCGCCACCATCAGCGGCGGGTCATACGCCGAAGGGGTCGGCGCAGTGCTGCCGTGCTACTGGATCTACTGGGAAGTCGGCAAGGAGCTGCTGCGCCGCGGCTCACCCGATCCGCGTTACCAGCGATGGATCGACACGTACGGGAGCGAGCAGTTCGGCGACGTCGTCCGCGACGTACTGGCCGTTACCGACGGGCTGGGCCCTGGCCTTGCATCACCCGAGCGCGCCCGGGTGCACCGGCACTTCCGCACGTCAAGCCGTTACGAATGGATGTTCTGGAACATGGGCTACCGGAAGGAAATCTGGCCGCTCTGACGCAGTCCGGGACACGCGCTAAGCGCTCGGGGGACCGGTGACGGAGCGCTACGGCGGCCTTGTGCGTGCCGAAAACCTCGTCCACGTCATGCGACCAGGTGATATTCGTTGATCAGGCCACTGACATGAGCATGTCTTCGGACGCGGTGCTGGTCGAGGTTGACCGGTTCGGGTAGCGGTTTAGCGGTGCGGCTGCGTGCAGAGAGCGGTGCGGCCGATGCTGGTTGTGGTGGGTCTCGTACTGGCGCAGGATCTGCTGCAGATGATCCTGGTTCCAGACGAGGGTGCGGTCCAGAAGCTCGCGGCGGCATCCGCCAATCC
>DAIRVB010000376.1:0-5092 GCA_036803065.1 Streptosporangiaceae bacterium | reverse complement strand
ACCAGCGGCTGCTCTCGTCATTCATCGATGACGTCGCGCAGATCCTGGACCGATGCGGAATCGACGTGTTCTCGGCCGAGCCGGGTGATCCGTTCGACCGTGATCGGCACCGCCCGGTGGCGGTCGTGGCGTGCCACGACGAATCCCGGCACAACACGGTGGCGGAGGTCATCTTCGCTGGGTTCATCGAGCGCGACACCGGCCGGGTGCGCCGCCCCGTCCAGGCCCGCTTCCACCAATTCACCGCGGCCCGTGCTGAGCCGGGACAATCCGGCGATGAGACTGGATCACCGTGAGCGGGCACGGCTACCTCGACGAAGGGCCTCAGGAAGACCTCGACGAGGCCATCGAGGCGATGAAGGAGATGCTGGCGGCCGACACGCCGGACCCGGATGTGGCCGCCGAGCTGGGACAGGCATTAGCGGACCGGTACACCTTGCACGGCGACGAAGGTGACCGGGATGAGGCGATCACATGGCTGCGCCGGGCCTGCGATGCGCTGGTCCCCGCGGGGCACGACCCGATGGATGATCTCGGGCTGGCCGTGCTCCTGATCGAGCGAGGAGAGGAACGTCGCGACGCCGCTGAAATCGGCGCCGGGCTCGGGTACGCCCAGCGCTGCCTGGACGGCCTGGACGGGGACCTCGACCCGTTCGCTCGGTACGTGCTCGGTATCGGCCATTTCGTGCGGGCCGAAATCGGCCCGCTGCCCGCCGAGCTCCCTATCGCCGTCGGCTACCTGCGGGAAGCAGCCGCGCTGCTGCCTGATGACGATCCCGAACGCGCCGACGTGGACGCCCGGCTGGGGGTGGCGCTGGCCATGTGGGTGCACGGTGACCCGGCTACGGACGGGACCGATGCGCTCGACGAGGCCATATGCCTGCTGACCAAGGCCCGGCGGGAGATCCCGCCCGACGATGTCTTCCTGCCTCGGATGCGGTACTGGCTGGCGACGGCATGGGCCCTCCGGTTCATGTGGTACGCGGGGAACGAGACCGACGTCGAGGAGGCGGTGTCCGGGTTCGAGGCCATCCTCGCCGAGCCCGCGCCCGGCGCTCCGACGGCTGATCTCTGCCACATCTTCATCGCGTGCCTCCTCCTCTTCCGCTCGGCGCCCGAGAGTATGCGCCGACGATCCGTTATGTTCGACGCCGGCCACCTCGGGCGGCTATTCGCGGAGCCGCGGGAGCAGATCTCGGCGGACGCCGCCCGGTCGGCTCTTGCCCATCTCGACCGCGTCTCGGGCTCCGCCACCACGGACGGATACGCAAGTCTCGAGCCGTGGCTACGCGGCGTGGCGACCATGGCGCTGGGAGGCCCAGGGCGGCAGGGAGGCGGGGAGCCGCCGGACAGTGACATCAATCCTTCCGTGGCCGCCTTCGAAACGGCTCTCCGGCTGACGCCCGAGGATGACCCGGCTGCCGGTGAACTGCGGGGCATGCTCGGCGTGCTGTACAGCGTGCAGGAAATGCGGGGAACGGCCGGGCACGCCCCCGGGCGGTCGGTGGAATCGCTCGTCGCGGCGGCCCGCCAGCTCGGCGATGAGCATCCCATGCTCCCGTTCCTGCAGAGCATGCTGGGCGGCGCGTTCGGAACGCCCCCGGGTCGGCGGCCCTCGCGGGAAGAGAGCACCGCCGCGATCGAACTCCTGGACACCCTCCTCGACCAGATACCAGACGACCATCCGGCCCGGGCCCAGACCCTCCTGCGCCTTGGCGGCCTCCTGATCGGGCGGGCATTCGAGCTCGATCGCTCCGTGCCACTCCTGAAGAAGCTGCGCCGTCAGCTCGATAAGGCGATCGCGCGGCCCGCGGCGAGCCAGCTCGACGAGGCCGCCAATCATTTCCTGCTCGGCATGGCCGAGGGCATAGAAGGCCTCCTGGCGCCGGACGCGGATCTGGTGAATGCCGCGATCGACCGGCTCAAGCGCGCCGCCGATATCGCTCCGGCCGAGTCGCAGTTCCGGGAGGGTATCCGGGCCGGCCTGATCTGCCTGCTCGGCCAGCGTTACACCCAGGACGGCGAGTTCCAGTACCTGGACGCCGCAATCTACTACGCCGGTGAGATGGTCCAGGCGGCTGGAGGGGGGGAAATCAGCAATCCTTTTCTGCACGCCGCGGAGTACCTGCTCGTCGCCGGGCCAGCCGTGAGGAATCCCGAGCAGCTCGATCCGGACCGGCTGAACGAGACGATTGCGCGGATGGAGGCCCTGCAGGCCCGCATCCCTGAAGGGCATCGCCTACGGCAGACCATGGCCACCGAGCTCAACGCGTTCCGGGCATTGCGAGGTGGGCTCGGCTTCATCGACGGGGACCCCGGGGCAGCGCGGCGCGATCCCAGGCGCAACGCCGAGGCGGTCGAGGCTGCCGATGCCGCCGTGGCCCAGGCCCGGGCCACCCCCCAGGATGACCCCTTTTACCCGCTGAACCTGGGCATGGCCGGGAACGCGCGGATGCTGCAGGGAATCCTGCTCAGGGACCGGCGGGCCGTCAGCGAGGGGGTCGCGCTGCTGGCCGAAGCCTCGGCCGCGGCCAAAACGGTTCCCGAGCACCGTCGGCGACTCCTGACCATGCTCGGCTGGGCGCTGCGCATGCGCTACGAGCTCACCCGCGACCGCAACGATCTCAACAACACGATCAGCCGGCTGGAGGAGGCACGCAGGCTCGCGGACGAGGATCAGGGCGGAATCGACATGACTGCCCTCCTCTATATGTGCGCTCTCGGCTACTGCGAGCGCAACGACCAGAATCTGAACGACCGGAGCCGCGCTGCGGCGCTGGGCCTGAGCGCGCTGCGGGAGCGATCCACCACGGTGATGCTGCAGAGCACCACGGATCGCGCCTTCGACGCAGCACTCGCCGCGGCCGGGGAGGCTGCGGACGTCGCACGGTGGTGCCTGGCGGACGGGAACCCCGAAGCCGCGGTGGAGGCCCTGGAGAGGGGCCGCGGCATGGTGCTGCACGCGGCGGTCGCCGACGCCAACGTGCCGTTCCTGCTCCGCGAGGCGGCCCACGATGACCTCGCCTCGGAGTGGGAAGAGGCCGTGGCCGCCGCCGAGAAGGCCAGTCCCGACCCGTGGGATCTCCTCCCTAGCATGGTCGCATCCCTCCCGTCGCCGGGTTGGCCGCCGTCGTCCGGCACGGCTGAGGATGCGCCAGCGGCGCCAGAAATTCGGCTGCCGGACGACTTGCGGTACCGGGTCATGAGGACGCTCCAGGGCACGGAACTGGAGCGACTGCTGGCCCCACCGCCCATTACCGAGATCGTCCGGGCGTTGCGCGCTGTAGGTGCCCGGGCCCTCGCCTACCTGCTGCCGCGGGACGGGACCGCGGCCGGGCTGGCCCTCGTGGTCGGCGACACGGGCGAGATACGCGTGATCCGGCTGCCCTTGCTCACGGTCGCCCACCGCGGGCCGGTCACTGAATTCGCGCAGGCTCAGCGCCACCTCCACCAGGCGCCGCCCGCGGCGAATGACGCACGCTCGCGCTGGCAGCGGGCGCTGGGTGGTCTGTGCGACTGGGCGTGGACGGCCGCGATGGATCAGGTGCTGGACTCGATCGCGGCCGGCCCGGGGCGCCGGGCCCGGCTGGTACTCGTCCCGGTCGGCGACCTGGGTCTGGTGCCGTGGCATGCCGCCCGGCGGCCCGTGGCCGGCGGTAGCTTCCGCTATGCGTGCCAGGACGCGATCATCTCTTACGCGGCGTCGGCGCGGCAGTTCACCGAGTCGGGCCAGAACGGCCACCGTCCGTGGACCAGCGCGGCCGCGCTGGTCCGGGTAGCGTCCAGCCGGCTGTTCTTCGCGTCAAAAGAGGTTCAGGAAATTCACCGGCGCCATTATGCGGGGGGAATCCTGCTCGGGGCCCAGGATGGCCGGCCGCCTCGCTCCACGGCGGACAATATCCGCGGTCTGCTACCCCGGCTCGGGGCAGGCGGCGCCTCACTGCTGCACCTCGGATGTCACGCGCAGCCAGCGCCCCGCCCGGTCGATGGCCGGCTCCTGCTCGATAATGGAGAGACGCTCAGCATGCGGGATATCCTGCACCAGAGCCGTGCCCGTCCGCGTGACACCCCCGGCTGCCTGGTCGTCCTGGCTGCCTGCGGCAGCGACCTGGCGGGCGGCTATCACGACGAGGCGCTGACGCTGGCCACGTCCTTCCTAGCGGCCGGAGCGGTCGGGGCGGTCGGTACCCGGTGGCCGGTCGGGGATCTGCCCACCCTGGCCTTCATGACGATGTTCCACCACTACCTGAATTCTGGGTACGACGATCCATCAACCGCGCTGCGCGCCGCCCAGTCCTGGATGCTGAATCCGGACCGGTCCTTTACTAACGGCTTCCATCCGAAGATCGCCCAGATGGTCCGCATGATCGACCTAACTCAGCCGGAGTCATGGGCGGCGTTCACCTACCAGGGCCAGTAATCCGTGAAAGGGGCGTAATGAGATCTGAAAACCGTGCGCTGGGTGAGGGGATATGACCACGTTCGGCATCGATCTGGGCACGACGAACTCCTGTATCGCTTACATCGACGATTCAGGACGGCCGGTGATCGCCAGGAACGCACTCGGAGAGGTGACCACGCCTTCGGTCGTCTACTTCGAGGGCCCGGATAAGGTCATAGTCGGCCAGGCCGCCAAGGACATCGCTGTCCTCGCCCCCCACCTTGTGGCGCAGCTGATCAAGCGAGAGATGGGTCGCCCGGAGCAGTCGTTCACTTACCACAAGCGCGAGTACACCCCGGAGATGATCTCGGCGTTCATCCTCCGTGATCTCGCGCGCAGTGCGGCGACAGCGGTGGGCGGGACCGTCCGCGATGTCGTTATCACCGTCCCCGCGTATTTCGGTGTAGCGGAGCGGGAGGCCACCCGGAGGGCCGGTGAGATCGCCGGGCTGAATGTCCTGGACGTGCTGGCTGAACCGGTCGCCGCCGCCCTCTCGTACCAGAATCAGCAGGTCACCCAGCGGGTCACGCACGTCCTCGTTTTCGACCTGGGCGGCGGCACGATCGACACGACGGTCATCCGGATCGACGGAAATGAAGTAACCGTGATCTGCACGGACGGCGACCAGCATCTCGGCGGGGCCGACTGGGA
>DAIRVB010000375.1:0-5103 GCA_036803065.1 Streptosporangiaceae bacterium | reverse complement strand
GGTCCTGCGGCGGCCCCCAGACGCCGGGACCGGGCAGCTGCATCGCCCCATATCCGAGCCGCCCGACGGTCAAACCGTCGGTGAGTCGCAGGACCTTGCCGGCGGGAACGGTCATTCATTGCCTCCTCGTGCTGGTGACGGGCTGGGCGCCGCGGCTGCGGGAGAGTCGGCCCTGGATCGATGCTGTGGTGACCGCGCCGTCCGGATCGCGGTCGAGCTTGCGCCGCCGTATCAGGTCGTGCACGCCTTGCCGGGTGATGCCGAGCATGGCCGCAGCCACCGGGACCGGCACCGCGACCGCGGCCGGGTGCCCCGCGCGCCGCGCGACGGCCCGGCCCAGCGGCGTGCCCCACCATGTGGCGGGTGGGTCAAACGGCTCGTCGCCCGGGTAAAGCGCCGTCACCAGGCGGATCGCCAGGAAAGCGGCCGCCCGGTCGTCCTCGCCGGACAGGATGTCCGCCCAGGACCGGCTCCTGGCCGTCAGCAGTTCGCGCAGCCGCTCACCCTCGCCGGACAGCTCGTCCGGGTCGAACAGGATGTCCAGCGCGTCGAGCAATCTGCTGCCGACGATCCTGCGTAGATGCTCGGCCAGGACAGCGCGCTCGTCCATGCCCCCTCCTTTCTACTTGACGATCAGCATCAAGTACTTGACAGAGGTTGTCAAGTAGGTTGGGAGCAGGCGGACGCAGCGGCGAACGGGAGGATCTCGGGGGCGCATGGCCGGAAAAGTCCAGCCCGCGCCCGATGGGGCTAGCGAGGGCATGGCCGGTCGGCTAGGCCCGGGCCGGCCAGTCGCGCAAGGCAGGGCCTGTTTCTCGGGCCTCGGACGTTTCCTGGTCTCGGCAGCGGGCAAGTTCGATGGCTAGCCACCAGCCGGCCTGGGGACCGCAGAGCCCCGGGCCGCCCGCTTAAGCGAGGTAAGCCAATGAGCGAACAGGTCAGCGGAACGCACGGGCCAGCGGAGGATGACGCGATCAAGCGCCAGGACCGCAGCGAGTTGCAGGCGCACGGCGAGGAATGGCCGGAGCCCGAGTCACCGGGCGAGGACGAGGAGACCTGGGCCCCGGAGGGCAGGTTCGCCGGAACACTGCCAGGGGAGGACTGGCAGGCCATCGAGCTGCGCAGCGACCTGGCCCGTCACCTGGACCGTACCGCGTTCCCGGCGGCCCGGGCGCAGCTCCTGGAGACCCTGACGGCCCATCAGGCGGAGCAGCGGCTGCTGGACCTGGTGTCGTCACTCCCGGACGGCGCCACGTTCGCCAGCCTGGGAGAACTGCTCCCGGCGCTGGGGCTGCCCATAGAAGAGCGGCCGACCTGAGACGCAGCACCCGCCGGGCGCTGCTCCCGTGCGCTGGCCGCAGTGGCTACTGACCTACCCGGCCGTCGATGCGTTCGCGCAGCAAGTCGGCGTGCCCGGCATGACGGGCGTACTCCTCGATCATGTGCACCAGCACCTCACGCAGGCTGATCACCTTACCGTTCCCGTAGCTCCCGGCCACCTCAAGGTTCGGCGCCTTCTCGACGAAGCGCTCAGCGAAACCCACCTCCTCCCGCCAGGCGGCCCAGGCGGACGCGACCGCCGCTGGGTCGGCGACGGCCTCGTTGAACGCGGCGTTCTGGTCGTCGTCGCGCCGGTACAGCCATGGGGCGTCCTGGCCGTCGAGGACACGGCGGAACCAGTGACGCTCGACGTCCGCGAGATGGCGAACCAGGCCAAGTAGCGACAAGTTCGACGGCTCGACCGACCGGCGCGCCATGCCGGCGGCGTCGAGGCCCGAGCACTTCAGCTCGATGGTCAGGCGGTAGTCGCGCAGGTAACCGGTCAGCGTCGCCTGCTCGCCGTCGAAGCCACCATCGGTCCGGGGATCGTCCTCGGGGCGGACGAACATGTCCGACCACCCGAAGCTGCGGGTGATGCCCTGCTTCCGCATCTCCGTGTCCGTCTGGTCGCCGGAGCCTGGACTGGGGTCGCCTGCCATGCGACCAGAGTGGACGATTCCCGGCACGCCGCGCCAGCCACTTCCAGTCACGCGCAGCGTGGGATTGTCAGCAGGGGCAGGTACCGTGACCGGTATGACCGCACAGCCTGCCGGGCCCGCGGGTACCGGCCCGCACGAGGTGATTCATCTGGGCGGGGAATCCGCTGTGGTGGTTCCAGTGGCTGAATACAGGCGGCTGCGGGCGCTGGAACAGCTGGCGTCCCCGCAGGAACGGGAGGATGCTGAGACCGCTGCGGCCCTGGAGGAGTACCGGGAGTGGTCGGCGGCCGGGCGGCCCGGGGCCATCTCGCATGAGCAGGCGCGCAGGCTGCTGCTCGGTGAAGACGGGTGAGGGTCGAGTGGTCGCCGAGAGCTGTCATTACGGCCTCCCAGTTCCTGGACGACACCGGCGGCATGACGGCTGTGGTGGCAGCGTTAGACGCCCTGGCTGGAAATCCATATCCTGCGGAATCCTTCCGGTGGGGAGACATGCTCCGGCTCCGCGTCGGCCGGTACCGGATCATGTACGTAGTCGAGGGCGATCTGATCACGATTGAGCGAGTCGACAGGGTCAGCGGGAGCTGACCACGAACTCGGGCAGCGGGACCCTCGTCGCGCTTGCGCCCGTTAATCGGCCTGTGGGCGGCCCGCTCCGGCGGCGCAGGGACCCCGGCGCGGCGGGGGCGCGGCACAATGCTTTGGTGAGCCTGCCGTCGTGGCGGCCAGCGGGCGGCCAGGCCCCGGCTCGCAATCAGGCAACCCGGAAGGCGGAGCAGGATCGTGACAGCGCCCACGCAGGCACCCGGTCAGCTGCCGGTTCACCGCAGGATCGCCGAAGAGCTTGGCGTTCGCGAAGGCCAGGTGGCGGCCGCCGTCGAACTGCTCGACGGCGGGGCAACCGTGCCGTTCATCGCCCGCTACCGCAAGGAGGCCACCGGCACCCTCGACGACGCGCAACTGCGCACGCTTGAGGAACGGCTGAGGTACCTGCGTGAGCTTAATGAACGGCGCGGCGCGATCCTGGAGTCGATCCGCTCCCAGGGCAAGCTGGACGAGGCGCTTGAGGCGCAGATCATGGCCGCCGACTCGAAGGCGCGCCTGGAGGACGTCTACCTGCCCTACAAGCCGAAGCGCCGGACGAAGGCGCAGATCGCACGGGAGGCGGGGCTTGAGCCGCTCGCCGATCAGATACTTGCCGAACCCGGGCATGATCCGCAGGTGCTGGCTGGTGCCTACGTGAACGCGGAGAAGGGCGTGCCGGACGAGGCCGCCGCCCTGGACGGGGCGCGGTCCATCCTCGTCGAGCGCTTCGGTGAGGATGCCGACCTGATCGGCGCGCTGCGGGAGCGGATGTGGTCGCGGGGCCGCCTGGTCTCCCGGGCGCGCGAGGGCAAGCAGGAGGCCGGCGCCAAGTTCGCGGATTACTTCGAGTTCGCCGAGCCCTTCACCAGGCTGCCCTCGCACCGCATCCTGGCCATGTTCCGCGGCGAACGGGAGGAGATCCTCGATCTCGACCTGGACCCCGAGGACGCGCCTGTCGGCGAGCGCAGCGACTACGAGTCGCGGATCGCGGGGCATTTCGGCGTTGCCGACCAGGGGCGCCCGGCCGACCACTGGCTCGCGGAGACCGTCCGCCGGGCCTGGCGGACCCGCATCCTCATCCATCTCAGCGTCGACCTGCGGATGCGGCTGTGGCAGCGGGCCGAGGACGAGGCGGTCGCCGTGTTCGCCGCGAACCTGCGCGACCTGATGCTCGCCGCGCCCGCGGGGGCCAGGCCGACGATGGGCCTTGACCCTGGTTTCCGCACCGGCGTGAAGGTGGCGGTGGTGGACACGACCGGCAAGCCGGTCGCCACGGAGACGATCTACCCGCATGAGCTGAGACGGCGCGCCGCCGGCGGACCCGGGCCATCCGGGTCCGCGGGTCCACGCCGGGCCTGGGAGGAATCGATCGCCATCCTCGCCCGGCTCGCGGCGGCCCACCACGTCGAGCTGATCTCCATCGGCAACGGCACCGCCTCGCGGGAGACGGACAGGCTGGCCGGGGACCTGATCAAGGCCCATCCGGAACTGAAGCTCACGAAGATCGTGGTCTCTGAGGCGGGCGCGTCGGTGTACTCGGCATCCGCCTACGGCTCACGCGAGTTGCCCGACATGGACGTGTCGCTGCGCGGCGCGGTATCGATCGCGCGCCGACTGCAGGATCCGCTGGCCGAGCTGGTCAAGATCGACCCCAAGTCCATCGGGGTCGGCCAGTACCAGCACGATCTGTCCGAGGGCAAGCTGCCGCGCTCGCTGAACGCTGTGGTCGAGGACTGCGTGAATGCCGTTGGCGTGGACGTCAACACGGCCTCCCCGCCGCTGCTGGCCCGGGTATCCGGGATCAGCGAGGGGCTCGCCAGCACCATCGTGGCGCACCGGGACGCGGCCGGGCCGTTCCGCAGCCGAAAGGCTCTGAAGGACGTCCCCCGGCTAGGGGCCAAGGCGTTCGAGCAGTGCGCGGGATTCCTGCGCATCCGGGGTGGCGACGACCCGCTCGACGCCTCCAGCGTGCATCCCGAGGCCTACCCGGTGGTGGTGCGCATCCTGAAGACGGCCGCGCTCACCGCGGGTGAACTGATTGGCAACACAACGGTGCTGCGCTCGCTACGGCCACAGGACCTCACCGACGACCGTTTCGGACTGCCCACGGTCACGGACATCCTCAGGGAGCTTGAGAAGCCGGGCCGTGACCCGCGTCCCGCCTTCACGACCGCGGCGTTCGCCGAGGGGGTGGAGTCGCTGGAGGACCTCGCGCCCGGCATGGTGCTGGAGGGGGTGGTCAGCAACGTCGCGGCATTCGGCGCGTTCGTCGACGTCGGCGTGCACCAGGACGGCCTCGTGCACGTGTCCGCGATGTCGCGGGACTTCGTCGCCGATCCCCGCGGCGTCGTGAAGACCGGAGCAGTCGTCCGCGTGAAGGTGCTCAGCGTCGACATCCCGCGCAAGCGCATCTCGCTCACGATGCGCCTGGACGACGAGGGCGCCGGCAGCGGCGGGCCGAAGGCCGCACCTGGTCCCGCGCGCGAGGACGGCCCTGCGCGACCCGACGGCCCTGCGCGACCCGACGGCCCTGCGCGACCCG
>DAIRVB010000374.1:3358-5111 GCA_036803065.1 Streptosporangiaceae bacterium | reverse complement strand
TCCACCACGTTGACGAGGTGGTCGCCGCGTTGATCCCGAACCGGACCGTGTTGGCACCGGAGCTCTGGAACCCCTTGAGAATCGCCGTGGCCTTCGCGAAGGTGGTCGCGTAGCTATCCGACGTGGACAGGCCGACGGGGATGTTCGGGCCGGTGATGAAGTTGTCGTTGGGGTCCGCCCAGTTAACTCCGTGGAACTGGCCGGTGGCGGCGAACGCTGGCGGGGCGGTTCCCGCCTGGGCGCCGAGGAAGCCCAGCGCCAGGGCGAGGGCCAGACCGGCTCCGGCGACATGCCGCCGCCAGTGTCTGCGTAAGGTCATCTCTCCTCCATCCATGTGCCTGTTCGGGAACGAGATCAGCGGCCCGTGCAGGATGCGGCGCGGCCGGCGTACCCCGCCGATCCTGACCTGTCATGCCGATCTCGTGTTCCGGGGCAACGACGCCGATCTGTCCGGTACCGGATGCCCAGCCCGTAATGCGAAGTGCCTCAGGTGTAGCCCGGATGTTGAGTTACGTCAACGTCTGTTGAGAAATGTTTAGCGGCTGCCGATCGTTGGCGCTGGTACCAATCGGGCAACGCTGTACCGGCCGCGATACGCGCCCGGGAAGTTTCATGTTTCCGCTCGCAGCGGACAAGGGCCGGCCCACGGCCTATGGGAGGGGTGGATTGCAGGCGGCAGGCGGAGTCCGGGACCATCCGCAAGGCGCGGGTCGCAACGGCAACGCTGTCGCCACCGCCGCGGTGGCAAGGTGAAGCTAGGGCATCCATTGCGGGCGGCACTGCCGGCCTAGCCAGACCTCGTGCCCGGCCCCTCGGCCTGAGCCCTCGGTACGCCTGCCGCGGTCACCGGGTCCGGGCGTCCGGGGGTGCCTTGGGGGCGTCATCGGGGCAGTCGTAGAGGATCACCGTCACCGCGCGCGTCGTCTCTTCGGTGGGGTTCGCGTACCGGTGCGGCATGGTGGACGGGAACTGCATGCTGTCGCCCGGTTCGAGCCGGTAGTGCTCGAACCCGACGGTGATGTCCAGGCGCCCGCTCGTGACGAGCACCATCTCGGTGCCTGGATGGGAGTAAAGGGTCGGGTTGGACTGCGCGCCCGGGCCGTAGACAAGCTCAAAGAAATCGAGGTGGCGCATTGTCTGCGGGGTGAGCCGCTCCCAGCGCACACCGCCTTCGATGTCGATGGTGGCCCGGTCGCCGCGGCGGACCATGTACCGGCCGTGGCCGTCGGGCTCGGTGTGCTCGCGCACCGGAACGGCCCACCCCTCCGGCGGTGCCGGCGGCGGCACCGCCGGAGGGGTGGGCGCCACCGCCGCCGCCACCACCGCCGGCTCGCGGAAGAACGCGTCCACGGGGACTTCCAGAGCCTGCGCCATCGCGAACAGCGTGGACACCGACGGGCGGGACTGGCCGCGCTCGATCTGGCTGATCAGGCTGGGGGTCACGCCTACCTCTCGGGCGAGCTCGACGACCCTCTTCCCGCGCTTCCCGCGGTGCGCCGCCAAGCGCCGCCCGATATCACTGGCCAGATCCGCCGGGGACACGCTCGGCGCCCCCGCCGCAGGCCCATCACGTGCTGTCCTGCGGTCGCCGTCGGCGGTCGCTTCAGTAGTCCCACTCGTGTCAGTCATGGCATATGCAATGCTACTGGAGACGCCCCAGGCCAGGGGGTTCCCCCTGCCGGTTTAGTGCTGCTATCGTCTGGAGCGACAGTCTGACATGCATTTATTGTCACTGAACTAGGCTACCCGGCCT
>DAIRVB010000374.1:0-3258 GCA_036803065.1 Streptosporangiaceae bacterium | reverse complement strand
ACCCGGCCTACGCTGCCCAGCGCTGCCGCACAGAGACGGAGGCACGGTTGTCGCAGCAGCCCGCACGAGGGAGGCGAGCGCCATCATGAGCCGGCGCTTCAAGGTCGTCGTCGCCGACCAGGTGTTCCCGAGCATCGACACCGAGGCCGCGCTGCTCGCCGGTATCGGTGGCCACCTGGAGGTCGCGGACGGCACCCCGGACGGTGTCGCGCGGCTGGCAGCGGACGCCGATGCCCTGCTCAACACCTACATGCCCATCACCGACGATCTCCTGTCCCGCCTTCCCGCCTGCAAGATCGTGGCCCGGTACGGCATCGGGGTGGACAATGTGGACCTCGCGGCGGCGGCCCGTCGCGGCGTGGTCGTCACCAACGTGCCCGACTACAGCGTCGAGGAGGTCGCGGTACACACGCTTGGCTTGCTGCTCTCGCTGACTCGCCGGCTGCCGGAGGCGGCCGGGCTGGTCGCCAGGGGTGGCTGGGGCCTGGATGGGCTGCGGCCGATCAGGCGGCTGTCCACGCAGCGGATCGGGCTGGTCGGGTTCGGCCGCATCGCCAGGCGGCTGGCCAGCTATCTCGCGGCGCTGCGCTGCGAGGTCGTGGTGCACGACCCCTTCGTTCAGCCCGCCCCTGATACTCCGGCGCTGGTCCCGCTGGGCGAGTTGCTGGCCGGCTGCGACGCGGTGTCGTTGCACGCGCCGCTGACGCCGCAGACCCGGGGCCTGATCGGGGCGGCGGAACTGGCCGCGATGAAGCCGGAGGCGGTGCTGGTCAACACCGCGCGCGGCCCGCTCGTCGACATCGATGCCCTGATCGACGCGCTGCGGGCCGGGCAGATCCGCGCCGCGGCCCTCGACGTCCTGGACCGGGAGCCGCCCGCGGGGCGGCTCCCGGATGACCTCCCGAACCTGCTGGTCACCCCGCACATGGCGTACTACTCCGAAGAGTCCATCGCTGAATCACAGAAAAAGGCCGCGACCCAGGTCATCAAGGTGCTGACGGGCGGCCAGCCCGACTATCCGGTGCGGCCCTAGAGGGCAACCCGTCCGGGAGGCCCCTCCCACAGGAAAGGACGACAGGCATGAAGGAAGCGTTCGGTGGCCTGAGCACCGACTGGAAGGAGGGCATCAACTGGGCTCTGGTCCGCGAATGGCGCCTGTCCCGGGCGAGGGAGGCCATGCACCGGCACGGACTCGGGGCGATGCTGCTCATGTACGACGAGAACATGCGGTACGTGTCCTCGACCTACACGCCCGGATGGAACCGGCTCAAGCCGGGCCTGCGCTACGTCGTCCTCTGCGAGGGCAGGGAGCCGATTGTCTACGAGCAGGGCGACATCGGGATCCACCTCAAGGCGCACAACCCGTGGATCCCCCCGGAGAACATCCGGCACTCCTACACCTGGATCAAGGGCGCGGCCGGGCCTGCGGCGAGCAACCAGGTCACGAAGTTCACCACCGCCCTGGTGAACGATCTGGAGGAGGCCGGCGTCCTGGACAAGCCGCTCGGCGTGGACTTCATCGACATCAACATGATCCAGGCCTTCCAGCGGGCCGGGGTCACCTGGGCCGACGGGATGACCCCGATGATGGAGGCACGGTCGATCAAAAGCCCCGACGAGCAGAAGGTATCGCGCATCGTCGGCGCGATCTGCGACTCGCTGCACTATGAATTCACCCAGTTCCTCAAGCCCGGCCTCACCGAGAACGAGGTCGCGGCCTTCGGGTTCGAGTACCTCTACAACATTCCCGGCATGGAGGACGTCGAGGACATCATCGTGTCGTCCGGCCCGAACGCCTGGCCGAACTGGCGCAACTTCTCCGACCGCATCATCCGCCCCGGTGAGCTGGTGATCATCGACCTGGCCGCGCTGACCTGGAACGGGTACAAGTCCTGCGTGTACCGGACGTACTGCGTGGGCGGCACCCCCACCGATGAAATGAAGCGGTACTACGACATCGCGCACAAGTGGCTCTGGGATGCCATCGAGGTGGTGCGCCCAGGGGTGACCACCCGGGACATCGCGTCGAAATGGCCGTCGGCCAAGGAGGCGTGGGGATACGAGGAGGAGGACCAGGCCGCGGCGAACCTGTGGGGGCATGGGCTTGGCCTCGCCCAGTACGACCGGCCGGTCATCTCCCGCATCTGGTCGCTGGACTACCCGGAGGAGATCAAGCCCGGCATGGTGTTCGCGCTGGAGACTCAGCACGGCAAGGTGCACGAGTTCGGCGTGCGCCTGGAGGAAATGCTTCTGGTCACCAACGACGGGCACGAGCTCCTGTCGGAGTACAAGTCCGACGAGATCATCATCGCCGGATGAGCGGGCCCTTCCGGCGGCTCCTGCCGCTCGGCTGCGAGATCAGCAGGGCCGCGGGGGCCGACGATGTGCTGGGAGCGAAGGCCGCGCGGCTTGGACGTGCCTCAGCCGCCGGGCTTCCGGTCCTGCCGGGCTGGGTGGTGCCCGTGGCCGAGGCAATCCCGGCGCTGAATGCCGGGGCCACCGCCGTGCGGGCGGGCCGGCCCGCGGCGGCGCGCCGGGCCGTGCTCGGCCGCCCGCTGGACGATGGCCTCGCCCGCGAGCTGAGGGAAGCCGTGATCAGGCTGGGCGGACGGGTGATCGTCCGCTCGTCGAGCCCGCTGGAGCGCGACGGGCGCTGGTCGGGCGCCTTCTCATCGGTCAGCGAGGTCGGCCCGGACGATGTCGGGACGGCCGTTCGCAGTTGCTGGGCGTCGGCTTTCGCGGTGGACCCGTTGGAGCGGCTCGCGCTGTGCGGGCTGCCGCTTGAGGCTCTGCGGCTGGGCATCCTCCTGCAGCCGGAGATCCGGATGGCGGCTGGCGGAGTCGCCCGGGTCACGGCCGCGGGAAACGGCGGCGAGGTGATCGTCGAGGGCGTGCTGGGTCACCCAGGGCCCCTGCTGTCCGGCTGGGCCGATGGAGCGTCCGCGCGGGTGCCGCTGTCGTTCTCCCCGGCCGGCGCCCTCTCCCTGGTGGACAGCGCCGCCCTCGTTCCCCCTGAGGGGGGGCTGCCGGACCTGATCGGACGCGGGACGGTGGCGGCGGTCGCCCGGCTCGCCGCGGGCTGCTACGGGGAACTGGGCGACGACACGATCGAGTGGGCCGCATGCGACGGCGAGACCTGGCTGCTCCAGGCACAGCGCTCAGCCCCCGACGGCGAGGCGCGCAGGGGCCCGGCGCCGCGGCCGGCGGTGGCGGCAGGACCGGCTGCACGCGGGGCGCCCGAGGCCCTGCGCGCCTCGC
>DAIRVB010000373.1:0-5121 GCA_036803065.1 Streptosporangiaceae bacterium | reverse complement strand
TGGTGAACAGGCTGTACTGGTTGGCCTGCTCCAGCTGGTCCGGCGGCACCAGGTTCGGCACCGAGGCGTCCTTGGCCGGCGTCCAGAACAGCGAGGCGCAGGCGGCCAGGAACTGCACCGCGTACACCCAGGTCAGCTTGTTGACGAAGCCGAACGACAGGTCAAGCGGGATGGACAGGTAGAGCAACCCGCGGACCATGTCGCCGATGATCATGTTCAGGCGGCGGTCCATCCGGTCCGCGACAGCGCCAGCCAGCGGGCCCAGGACGAGCGCCGGCAACAGAGAAGACAGCCAGACGCCGCCTACCGCCGCCCCCTGCGCGGCGAGCCCCTTCCCGGCCAGGGTCAGCGCGAGCGTGGACAGCGCGACCAGGCTGAGCCAGTCCCCGAGACTGGACAGCGACGTCGCAATCCACAGCCGCCGGAACGGCCTGATGGACAGCACGCCACCGCGCCCAGTTGAGGGGGATCGGAAGTTCACTGCGCCAGGGTATCCACACGGGGCCGCTGCATGTGGCCCGCCTGCTCGCGAATGTCCGGACTTGCCGGAACACTCTAGGAGCCGCTACGCGACCTCGTGGCCGCCGCGGAGCGGGCGCCCGGGGCAGCCCGGCCCGATTTGGCTCCCGACTTGGCTCCAGACGACTTGGCTCCGGACGCTTTCGTTCCCGACGCCTTGGCTCCCGACGCTTTGGCCGCTGGCGCCCGGCGGCGGGGGGCGGCCGGGCCGGCGGCCCGGCGCTCAGCGAGCAGTTCGGCGGCCCGCTGCGGGGTGAGCGATTCCACCGCATCGCCCTGGCGCAGCGAGGCATTGGTCTCGCCGTCGGTTACGTAGAGCCCCCACCGGCCTTCCTTGGCCACTATGGGCCGGCCGCTCGTGGGGTCGTCACCGAATTCGCGCAGTGGCGGCGCGGCAGCGGCCCGGCCACGGGCCTTGGGCTGCGCGAACAACTCCTTGGCCTCGGCGATGGTCATGGTGAACAGCTGCTCTTCGTCCTCCAGCGAACGGCTGTCCGTGCCCTTCTTCACGTAGGGCCCGTACCGGCCGTTCTGCACGGTCACCGGCTCGCCGTCCAGTTCGCCAAGGGTCCGTGGCAAGGTCAGCAGCCGCAGTGCGTCCTCCAGCGTCACCGTGTCCAGGGCCATGGATTTCAGCAACGAGGCGGTGCGTGGCTTCTCTTTCGAACCCTCTTCCAGAATCTCGGTCACGTAGGGCCCGAACCTGCCGCCCTTCGCGATGATCGCCCGCCCGGTAGCCGGGTCGGTGCCCAGCGGGACATCCCCACTCGGCTGGTCGAACAGCTCGGCAGCGCGCTCGGGGGTGAGCTCGTCGGGGGCCGTGCCCTCGGGAATGTTGACCCGCTGCTCGTCGCGCTCCAGGTAGGGCCCATACCGGCCGACCCGGATGGTCATGTCGGTGCCGGCCAGCGGGAACGAGCTGACGTCGCGCGCGTCGATGTCACTGATGTCGCTGACCAGTTCCTTGAGGCCCTCCTCACCGTCAGCGCCGAAGTAGAACCGGCGCAGCCAGGGCACCCGGGCGGCCTCGCCCCGGGCGATCTCGTCGAGTCCGTCTTCCATCCGGGCGGTGAAGTCGTAGTCCACCAGGTGGCCGAAGTGCCGCTCCAACAGGGTGACCACGGCGAAGGCCAGGAACGACGGGACCAGCGCCGTGCCTTTCTTGAAGACGTAGCCGCGGTCCAGGATCGTGCCGAGGATCGACGCGTACGTCGACGGCCGGCCGATCTCCCTGTCCTCCAGCTCCTTGACCAGGGTCGCTTCGGTGTACCGGGCCGGTGGCCGGGTGGCGTGCTCGGCCGCGGCCAGCTCGAGCGCGGTCAGCGCGTCACCCTCGGTCAGCGGGGGCAGGCGGCGCTCGCGATCGTCGGCGTCGGCATCGTCGTCGGCGCCTTCGACATAGGCCTTGAGGAAGCCATGGAAGGCGATGATCTTACCGGAGGCAGCGAACTCGGCCTCCTCACCGGCCGAGGACCGGCCCGTGACCCGGACCGACACCGATTCCCCGGTGGCGTCCTTCATCTGCGAGGCGACGGTGCGCTTCCAGACCAGCTCGTACAGGCGCCGCCCATCCCCGGACAGACCGGCTCGCGCCGGGGTACGGAAGCTGTCCCCCGCGGGCCGGATCGCCTCATGCGCCTCCTGGGCGTTCTTCACCTTGCTGGTGTAAACCCGGGGCGCCTCCGGGACGTATTCGGCCCCGTAAAGCTCACGTGCCTGGCGGCGGGCCGCCGTGATCGCGGTCTGCGACAGCTGGATCGAGTCGGTCCGCATATAGGTGATGTGGCCGTTCTCGTACAGTCGCTGCGCCACCGACATGGTGTACTTCGCCGAGAAGCCGAGCTTGCGGGAGGCCTCCTGCTGCAGCGTGGTGGTGCGGAACGGCGCGTACGGGGACCGCCGGTAGGGCTTGCGCTCCACCGACTTGACCGAGAAGTCCGCGCCCTCCAGCCGGTCGGCCAGGCCAGCGGCCTGCTCGCCGTCAAGGTGCAGTACCCCGTTGCCGCCCGGATCCACGGCCGAGGCGCGCAGTTCCCCGGTGGGGGCGAAGTCCCGGCCCTGCGCCACCCGGCGGCCGTCGACTGAAACGAGCCCGGCGGGAAACGAATGATTCACGTCGGCCGCCGCGGCCTCGCCGGCGGCCGCGAACACCGCCTCAAGATCCCAGTACCTGGCCGTGCGGAAGGCGATCCGCTCGCGCTCCCTGACCACAACGAGCCGGGTGGCGACTGACTGGACGCGGCCCGCCGACAGCCGGGGCATGACCTTCTTCCAGAGCACCGGCGAGACCTCGTACCCGTACAGCCGGTCCAGCACCCGCCGGGTCTGGTACGCGTCGACGAGCCCCTGGTCGAGTTCCCTGGGGTTCGCCACAGCCAGGGCGATCGCCTCGGGGGTGATCTCGTGGAAGACCATGCGGCTCGTGGGGACCTTCGGCTTCAGTTCCTGCAGCAGGTGCCAGGCGATCGCCTCGCCCTCGCGGTCCTCATCAGTGGCCAGCAGGAGTTCGTCCGCACCCGCGAGCAACTGCTTCAGCTTGGAGACCTGCTGCTTCTTGTCCGCGTGGACGACGTAGAGCGCCTCGAACCCGTCATCCACGTTGACGCCCAGCCGGGCCCACGGCTCCTTGCGGTACTTGACCGGGATCTCCGCGGCCTTGTCAGGCATGTCACGGATGTGGCCGATGCTCGACTCGACCACGTACCCCTGGCCGAGGTATCCCGCGATGGTGCGCGCCTTGGCTGGCGACTCGACGATCACGAGCCGCCGGCCAGCGCCGGCAGGCGCGACGGCGCCATTCTTGGCCGCGGCGCCCTTCTTGGCCGTCGCACCCTTTTTGCCCGTCGCGGCCTTTGCGACGGCACCCGCGGTTGCTGGCACGCTCTTCACCCTCTAGCCCGGTACCCTTTCCCAGCCCTCGGCATGTTCCCCCCATCCGTTACCCTCAACAACTCCGCCGCGGGTCGCGGGTGTTCCCCGCAGGCCCGGCGAGCGCCCCGTCCCTCCCCGGCAAGCATCCCCGGATCGCCGATCCGACGATTTTTTTTCTCGCCGCCGATTGAATCACAGCGCTCCCCGCGCACAATGAGTACTGATGGCCGAGTATTCCTACCTCGTGCTCCACCTGCCGCGCGGAACGTCACGGGACGCTGCGCGGCGCATCCTCACTGATCACGCAGAATACGGTTACTGGGAACTTGCCAGGCTCCGGCTGAACGCGGACGGCAGCAGGAAGGCAACCCTGCGGCGGCCGATCATACGCCCCATTCGGACGCTTTGACCACTGCGCATCGAACGCGACGCCGGCGTCAGCGCCCATGCCGCGGCCGGGCACCGTGCGTGCCGCTGGCCACCCCGCTCTGCTGCGCACTGATCACTCCTCGTTCTCCGTCATCCCGGCCCCGGCGCTCCGGCCAGGCAACGCGCCGCCGGCCGGCCGACGGCAGGTGGTCACTGCGGCCACGGTCAGCCCAGGACACGGTGGCAGTCCAGCTGACCGTGGCCGCCTGAGCGGGGTGGTGACCACCGTCGGCCGCGACGATCTTCCGGGACGCTGATGCCGGCGGTCCTGGCCACGTCGCGGCACGCCCGCGCCTTATACACGGACACTCACGCGCAGCCCGGGGTCATGGTCCGGCACCGGCTCTCAGCCGACCTTCCTCGTCGCAGACCGGTTCGTGCGGGCACGTCCGTCCGGGCGCCCGCGGCAGGTTCCTAGCCCGGCAGAACCAGTCTCGCACAGTGCGTAACGATAACACTACCCAAAGTGCTCATCGGCTGATTTCAAGAAAACACCGCACCTGCAGCGGTTCACGTCCACCAGGCCGCCCGGGCGTGTCTCGCAGATCTTCGGCCTGCTGCGCGTCGCCAAGATCCACGAGACACGCCCTAACAGCGATCGAGGAAGGAGTCCAGGACACGCACGCCGAACCGGAGCGCATCGACGGGGACCCGCTCGTCCACCCCGTGGAACATCCCGGAGAAGTCAAGGTCCGGCGGAAGCTGCAGCGGGGCGAACCCGAAGCACCTGATGCCGAGCCGGCTGAAAGACTTCGCGTCCGTGCCCGCCGACAGGCAGTACGGGACGACCTTCCCGGCCGGGTCCTCGGAGATCACGGCGGAGATCATCGCATCGCACAGGTCGCCGTCGAAGGTGGTCTGCACCGCGATGTCGTGATGGATGAACTCGCGGTGCACGGTTGGCCCGAGCAGGTTGTCCACCTCGGACAGGAAGTCCTCCTCATGGCCGGGGAGGAAACGACCATCCAGCTCCGCAGACGCCACCTGTGGAACCACATTGACCTTGTACCCAGCGTTGAGGACGGTGGGGTTGGTGGTGTTGCGCAGAGTGGCCCCGGTCAGCCGGGCCAGCGAACCGATCTTGCCGAGCACCTGGGGCCACGAGTCGGGCATGAACTCGACACCGAGAGCGTCGCAGGCCTCACGGAGGAATGCCTCGACCGCCGGGGTTAGCCGCACCGGCCAGTCGTGCCTGCCGAGCCGGCTCACGGCCTCGGCGATTTCCGTCACAGCATTGTCCGGTTGCAGCATGGACCCGTGGCCGGCGGTGCCGTGCGCGGTGAGCCGGAGCCAGGCGATGCC
>DAIRVB010000372.1:2394-5125 GCA_036803065.1 Streptosporangiaceae bacterium | reverse complement strand
TCTACGGCTGCCAGGCATCCTGCGACCTGTTCGGGCTCACCAAGGATGACCTCATCGACCAGGTCCGCGGCATCATCACCGTCGGTGAGTTCTACGCTCTCGCCGCTGGCGGCCAGATCATCTTCACCTGACCTCAAATACCCCGTAGTACCGCTCAGGCGGCGTGGTAGACGACGAGTGAGACGGCGATGTACTGGCAGGCGAATGCCGCGACGGTGCAGGCATGAAAGATCTCGTGGAACCCGAACCATCGTGGCCACGGGTCGGGTCGCTTGAGCCCGTAGGCAACGCCACCCAGTGTGTAGAGCACCCCGCCGGCCGCGACGAGGACCAGGGCGGGTAGCCCGGCGCCGCGCAGCAACTGCGGCAGGACGAACACCGCCGCCCAGCCGAGGCCCAGGTACAGGGGGACATACACCCACCGCGGCGCGTTGGTCCAGACCACGCGGAACACCGCTCCGAGCGCCGCGCCGCCCCAGACCACGCCGAGGATGGCGAGGCGGGTTCCGCCGGGCAGCGCGAGCACGGCGAACGGCGTATAAGTACCGGCAATGAGGAAGAGGATGTTCGCGTGGTCGATCCGGCGCAGGATAACCCGCGGCCGTGGTGACCATGCGCCCAGGTGGTAGAGGGCGCTGACGGTGAAGAGGACGACCGCGCTGGCCGCGAAGATGCCTGCCGCCACGGCGGCCTGCGTCGTCGGCGCGCGGACAGTGAGAACGATGCCGACGGCCAGGGCGATCGGCGCGGTTGCGGCATGTATCGATCCCCGCAGCCACGGCTTTGGCGCTGTCGGGGCGGCTGCCGCGGGGGCACTGCCCGGATCCACCCGGCCGGCCGCCGGACCTGCTGAGTGCCGCTCGCGCAGCGCCTGGGTCCCGCCGCTGGTTTCACGTGGCGTCATACCTCCAAGTTACCCACGAGTAGGGTACCGCGGCGCGAGGGCGGAGGTCCCGTGCAAGTCACGCGCGCTACGCCGACGGGGCATGGCGCGTGCTGAAGCAGCGTGTGGCTGACGGACCCGAGCATCATGCCGCGGACGCCACCCAGGCCGCGGGCGCCCACGACGAGCATCTGGGCCTCGAACGCGGCGGCCAGCAGCGCGCTACGGGCGGAGCCTTCAGCGATCTGCCGACGCACGGTCACCCCGGGGTGTCCCTTCTCCGATCGAGTGATGAGGTCCTCGAAGTCGCGCCTGATCTGGCCTGAGCCGCCCAGGACTCCGGGGGCATCGGCGAGGGCGCACACGGCCACCAGGGAGGTCCCGCGGAGCGCGGCCTCCTCGAAGGCGAACTCCACCGCGGCCGCCGAGGGGGCAGACCCTTCTGTGCCGACCACAATGGGTGCCGCGACATGGCCGGCGACACGCTGCCAGTGCCCGCGGACCACGACAACCCGGCCGTGGGCGTGCGCGGCGACCTGTGAGCTGACCGACCCCAGCAGCAACCCGGCCAGGCCGCCCTGCCCGCGCGATCCCACCACGACCATCTCGGCATCGCCGCTGAGCTCACAGAGCGCACTGGCGGCCGGCCCATCAGCAAGCAGCGGCCGGATCTCCCCGGATCCCACGAGATCCTGCGCGCGGCGCAGTCCCCGGGCCAGCGTGCGCTCGCCGCTTCGCCGGGCGAACACGGCCACCTCGGTGGCCGACGCCGGGTACCCGGGAGCCCACGCCAGGCAGGCGGTGAGCACCGACCCGCGTGACCGGGCCTCCCTGGCTGCCCAGCCCAGGGCTTCCTCGCTGCCAGGTGACCCGTCATACCCCAGCAGGATCCCATGGAGCGCGTCCACGACGGCCCCTCCTTCCGGGATGCTGATACCGACCATGGCCCGCTGTGGCCGTCCCGCACAGAGGCCGCGGTCCCCGAGGCGCGGGACTTTCGGCTCGCCCTGGAAGGCGGCTTCAACGGAATCGCCATCCAGATCGGTCTCGCGGAGAAGTTCTACTGGGACTATGCCGCACCGCGCGGCAGGCCATCGACGCCGTGGTCAGGTCGGCGAACCGGACCCTGCTGCTCGTTTCCGGGGGTGAGCGTGCCGGAGACGAGGCGATGCCGGAGAAGGCGCGCGAGTCCATGGAGGCCGGCGCCACCGGGTTGATATTCGGCCGTAACATCTGGCAGCGCAAGCACGATGAGTCGCTACGCTTCGCTGCCCGGCTCAAGGAGATCCTGGCCAAGTACCCGTCCTCCTGAACGCGGCAGGGCCATTCCGGCTACCCGGGCGGAACGACGCGGGAATACTGATCGGGAAATACCATCGCGATGTGGCCGTCGCTGAGCCATTTGATGATGTACGGCGGCGAGCCGTCCTTCACTGGTACCCCGATCACGAGACCGATCCTGCCGCGGTCGTTCCCTACCAGCAGCCAGTCGCCTACCTGAGCGTGCATGGTGGCCTCCTCTGTCCCGGCTCGTGCCCCAGCGCGGTGTCGCCTGTCCCGCCTCCACAGGGATCGCCCAGCCACAGACAGGCTCGCCCATCGCATCCCTTCCGTCAGGAGCATTGCGGCCCGGATCCGAGGACCTCTGGCCCCGGTCGAGAACGGGCCTGGGAACGAGGACTTTCGTCCGTCGCCAGGTACCCGGATGCCCATCCAAAAGGCGCGGTAGCCGAGAGCAGGCTAGACGGAGCATTTGTGGCTACCGAATACAGGTAGCCCGGCGAGAGGAGCAGGCAATGACCGGAATCGTTGTGGGCATCGACGGGTCGCACCACGCTCACCAGGCGC
>DAIRVB010000372.1:0-2294 GCA_036803065.1 Streptosporangiaceae bacterium | reverse complement strand
GCAACCCCATCACCCTCCCGGCCGACGAGCCAGCACGTGAGAAGGCGCAGCAGGCTGCTGAGGAAGCTGTGGCCAAGGCCGCCAGCGAACTCGGCGAGTCCCGCCCACCGTCAGTGACCGTGCGCGCGGTCAACGGCTTCGTCGCGGAGGAACTGATCGCCGCGTCACGCGACGCCGACCTGCTCGTGGTCGGCTCCCGTGGCGGGGGCGGATTCGCCAACCTCCTGATGGGCTCGATCAGCAGCCAGATAGTGCATCACGCACACTGCCCCGTTGTCGTCGTGCCGAGCAACAGGTAGCGGGACGGGCTCAGCCGCCTGGGCAGAGCAGGTACTCGCCGGTGTCGGCTGGCACCTCGTCATCGAGGCGGCCCGCCAGCCGCGGCTCGGGTGCGAATCCCGGGGAGCCCGCCGCCTCCTCGACCACCACGAGGATCCTGGCACGAAGGCCGACCTCGTCCGGGGCGAGCCGTGAGTGCAGCGAGAAGATGGCGGACCGGATTTCCTTGATCGTCTCGTCCAGGGCGTCCACCGCATTGCTGACGCGCTGCCCGTTCTCCGATTCGCCCATCCGCGCGGGGAGACGCCCTCCAGGGACATACCGGTGGCGTAGAGCCGCTGGATGACCAGGTCGTGCAGATCCCGGGCGATCCGGTCCCGGTCCTCGAAGACCGCGAAGCGCTCCACATCCCGGCGATGCTGTGCCCGGCCCAATGGCCGCAGGACGTCAGCCAGGGAAAATGGCTCGGTGACGGCGCTGGTGGACTGGCTGGCGAGTATCCGTTCCTGGTTGAAGGTCCCGTTCAGGAAGGCCGAACGCCTCTCCACGGGGAGGGCACGTCGTCCGATGCTAGAGATGCACGGCTGTAGTGATATCACCGGGAGGCAGCGATGTCAGCACACCAGGACGACAAGACCCCCCGCATCGTGGTGGGCGTCGACGGCTCGCCATCCGCATATGCGGCGCTTCGCTGGGCCGTCCGGCACGCCGAACTGACCGGTGCGACCGTAGATGCGGTGATCGTGTGGCAGTACCCGGCTGCCCTCGGCGGCTTCGGCATGGCGCCCGTGCCGATGTATGAGGGCATCAACCTCAGCGAGATGGCCGAGAATACCCTGGCCGATGCGATCAGCAAGGCCGTCGACCCGATTAGTGACGTCAAAGTGCGGGAGCAGGTCGTGGAGGGGTACCCCGCGCAGGTGCTGGTTGCCGCCGCTCAGGACGCCGACCTACTGGTAGTGGGCAGCCGGGGGCACGGCGAGTTCGCTGAGGTCCTACTGGGCTCGGTGAGCCAGCACTGCGTGCATCATGCGCCCTGCCCGGTGGTCGTCATCCGCGGGCACGTCAGCATCTGACCGCGCACTGACCCGCAGGACATCCTGTGTCACCATGCGGGTATGAGCACCAGATCACGCCCGGTATGACGCAACGGAAACAGCGGGCCATCGAGATCGCGCTCCGCGAAGCCGAGCTACGCGACCGGCAGAGCGAGTTCGACCGGAAGCGCGCCCGCACCGCGGGGGAACGCGGCCAGAGACGTCTCAGTGACGCCGAACGGCAGATGCGGGCCGAGATGAGCGCCCTGGCCGGGGAGCGCAAAATCCTTCTCGAACAGGTCATCCGCCGCGAGGCCGAGCTTCGGCAACGGCAAGGCGACCGCGATCGCGCCCGCGCAGCCGCCGCGAAACGGGGCAAAGAGTTGCCGGTCACCAAGGCCGAGGAGGCACTGCAGGCCGAACTGGCGGTGCTGGCCAGCGAACGCGCTCACCTGGACGGCACAGTCCAGCGCGCCCGTCGGGACGCCGCGATCCAGGATTTGCTCGGCTAGCTCGCACAGGCCTGGTCGGGCGCTGCACGGTCGCCCCGGTTGTCACGAGCAGGCCGTTCCTAGAACAGAGAAGCTGGACGGGGAGGCATCGCTGTTCGTGTATGTCCCGGTGAAGCCGATGGTGACCGAGCCCCCGGCGGCGATCGTCGCGTCGTAGGATTCCGCGGTCGTCGTGACCTTCTCCCCGGACTGGGTGGCGGTGGCGTTCCAGATCGTGGCGATCTGCTGATCTCCGGGGAAGGTCCAGGTCAGCGACCACGAGCTGATCGGGCTTGGGCCGGTGTCGGTCAGCGTCACCTGCGCCTGGAAGCCACCGGTCCAGGAGTTGACCAGGGAATAGACGGCCGAGCAGGACACCGCTCCCGACGAGGTGCGGGACGGGGACGGTGAGGGCGTCACAGTCGGGGATGGGGACGGCGTGGGTGACGGCGACTGCCATACCGCGAGCGGCACCTGCACGCTGCGG
>DAIRVB010000371.1:0-5126 GCA_036803065.1 Streptosporangiaceae bacterium | reverse complement strand
CTCCGTGCCCGCGTTCTCCGTGCCCGCGTCCTCGGTGTCAGCGTCTTCCGGGCCCGCGTCCCCCGCGTCCGCGTCGCCCCTATCGGCGTTCCCGGTGCCCGGGTCCCCGGTGCCCGCGCCCCTGGCCGGTGACCAATGAGCCATCTGGGACAGCGGCTGTCCGCCCTGATCGACAGCGAGCTGAGCGACTTCGAGCGTGACCGGGTCCTCGCGCACCTGGCCGGCTGCGATGAATGCCGGGGTGAGGCGATCGCGTTGCGGGCTCTGAAGCAGCGGATCCACGCCCTGGGCGAGACAATGGCGGACACGGCGCTGACCGGGCGGCTGGTGGCCATGGCCGCGGCGGATGAGCGGAGTCCGTGGGGAAGCCGGGCCACCTGGCGGGCCGGCCACCGGGGCCCGCCGGTCCGCTACCTCGCGGCGGGAATCTTCACCGTCGTCGTGGTCAGCCTGGGCACCACGGCGTTCGTGGTCGGTGGCGGCGACCAGCAGCCATCCGGGCCGAAGGTCACCCCCGCCGTTGACCTGTACATGATGCAGCGTGCGATCGTCACCGGGGACCTGCCGGTGACCCCGTCAGCCACTGCCGCGCCCGTGCCAGCCACCGTTCCTTAGCGCCGTGAGTTAACGGATGTTCTCCCGTGCCACGCAGGAACGTGGTGGAGCCCCGCTCGACCCGGACCCGCTCCACCTGCGGATCGCCAGCGCCGCCGTGGTGCTGGGCCTGGTCGCCACCAGTTGCCTGATGGTCTCGCGGGACGCGACAGCGCGCGGCGGCCCAGCCGCTGGCGCCATCGCAGGCAGGCCAGCCGTCCGGAACGGGCCGCTGGCTGTGCCGATGGCGGCGAACGGGGCAGCGCAGAGGCTCGGGGCAGCGCAGAGGCTCGGGCAGGCCAGGATCGGGCAGGCCACCGGCGTCGGTCTGAGGCTGCTCAGCGAGGCCGCTGTCGCCTGCCAGAGCCTGGCCTACCAGGGGGTCCAGGTCATCGCGTCGCTGAGCCCGGCCGGCCGCCGCGTCTCCGTGGTGGATGTCTGGCACAAGCGGGGCCGTGCGGCGCTGATCCAGGTCGCGGACAGCGGCACCGACAGCGACGCGGACGGCGACGGGCAGAATCCGGCGCCGATTCTCAGCGTGACCCAGCAGATGGTCGTCCTGCTCGGCGCCAACTACCAGGTGACGATCGCAGGAGCGGGCCTCGCGGATGGCCGGGCCGCCCAGGTCGTGGCGGTGCGCAGGACCAGCGGTCAACTGGCCGCGCGCTTCTGGCTGGACAATGCCACGAAGCTTCCGTTGCGGCGTCAGGTTTTCGATACCCATGCCCGCGTGATCAGCGATGATTCGTTCATCGACCTGACGCTGGGCGCCAATGCCGCGTCCGGTGCGCCCGCCGCCGGCGCAAAGCCGCGGATTAGCCCGCTGTCCCGGGCCCAGCTGGCCCGGCTGCGGGCGCAAGGCTGGCCGCTGCCAGGGCCGCTGCCCGGCCGGCTCACCCAGTTCGAGTCCAGCCGCACCGTCACTGCCTCGGGCGCGGTCGTCGAGCTCACCTACTCCGATGGGCTCACCGTAGTGTCGCTGTTCGTGCAGCGTGGCCACCTGCCCGCCCAGCTCAGCGGGTGGTCCGAGGTCGCACTGCGCGGGCAGCATGTCTACGCGGCCGACCCCGATGACAGCGGCGTTGCCTGGTCCGCAGGCGGTTTCGTGTACACGGTGATCGCCGATGCCCCTGAGCAGACCGTCGACCAGGTGATCGGCGCGCTGCCGCACGATGCCAAGCCGGGGCTGATCGCCCGGCTGATTCGCGGCCTGCGCCGGCTGGTCTCGTGGGTCGACCCGTTCCGGTGACCAGCCTGGCCGGTTAGAGTGGATCCACCTGCGGTGCGGCTTCGCTTTCGCTGGAGACTTTCGCTGGAGATCTAAAGTGTTTGACCTGTCCGTTGGCAAGCTGCTGGTGCTCGCCGTAATCGCCATTATCGTCTTCGGTCCGGAGCGGCTGCCCAAGGTCGCGGCCCAGGCCGGGCGGGCCCTCCGTGAGCTGCGGCGGATGGCGGAGGGGGCCACCAGCGACCTGCGCGAGGGCCTCGGCCCCGAGTTCTCCGAATTCGATGTGAATGACCTGAACCCGCGCAACTTCGTGCGCAAGCACCTGTTCGACGATCTACCCGGCGACGAGGCGAAGGCGGCGGCCGCGGGGTCACCGTCGGCTGCGACGGTCGCGGCCGCGGCGTCGGCAGCGACCGAGGCGTCGGCCGGCAGGCTGGCTCCAGAGGAGAGCCCGCCCTACGACGCCGAGGCCACCTGACTTCTGAGGGTCCTGGCTTCTGGGGATCCTGGCTTCTGGGGGTCCTGCTTCTGAGCGTCAGGCCGGGCTGAGGCCCAGCTGGCGTCCGGCGAGCCCGCGTGCCCGGTTGGCGAGATTCCTCGCGATCCCGGACAGTTCTTGCGCCGCCACCGCCTCGGGGTCGCTCAGCACCAGCGGCATGCCCTGGTCGCCGCCTTCACGCAGCCGTATGTCGATGGGTACCCGGCCGAGCACCGGAACCGGAGCGCCGACAATCCGGGTGAGCGCGTCCGCCACGGCCTGACCGCCCCCGGAGCCAAAGACACTGATCTGCTCCCCGCAGTGCGGGCAGGGCATCCATGACATGTTCTCGATGACGCCCGCGATGCGCTGATGCGTCTGCACGGAGACCGCCCCGGCCCGCTCCGCCACCTCGGAGGAGGCCAGCTGCGGGGTGGTCACGACGACCAGTTCCGCGGTGGGCACGAGTTGTGCCACGGAGATGGCCACGTCCCCAGTGCCGGGCGGCAGGTCCATCAGCAGCACATCGAGGTCGCCCCAGTACACGTCGGCGAGGAATTGCTGCACGGCACGGTGCAGGATGGGCCCACGCCAGACAACCGGCTCGTTGCCCTTCGTGAACATCCCGATGGAGATCACCCTCACGCCGTGCGCGGACGGCGGCATGATCATCTTCTCGACCTGGGTGGGCAGGCCGGTGACGCCCAGCATCCGCGGTACCGAGTGACCGTAGATGTCCGCGTCGAGCACGCCGACCTTCTGCCCGGCGGCGGCCAGGGCCGCGGCGATGTTCACGGTCACCGACGACTTGCCCACGCCGCCCTTGCCGCTGGCGATGGCGTACACCTTGGTGAGCGAGTCCGGCTTGGCGAACGGGATCTCCTTCTCCGGGCGCCCTCCGCGCAGCTTGCCCTGCAGCTCGCGGCGCTGTTCCTCGCTCATCACGTCCAACTCGACCCGCACCCGGGACACCCCGACGAGCTGGCTGACCGCGGCGGTCACCTCGCGGGTGATGGTGTCGCGGAGCGGGCAACCGGCCACGGTCAGCCAGATGTCGACGCGAACCGTGCCGTCCCGGGCGACGTCGATGTCCTTCACCATGCCCAGTTCGGTGATCGGGCGGTGGATCTCGGGGTCGTTCACCCCGGACAGCGCTTTGGTCACCTCATCGGCGGTGGGCGGCGTGGTCACGGTCGGCGGGGAGGTCATGGCTTCATCCTACGGTCCGGGGCCCGGTGGCCATCCGGGCGCATCCGCAGCCTGCCTGACCGGCCGGACCTCTCAGGGGGCTGCCGCCGCCGGGACGTTGCGGGGCCACCAGGTAACGTGACTATAACCAGTGGCTGACCAGGGCGAATGCTCCCTGCCGCGACCTCCCCGACCGCCGGCCTGCCGCTGGCACTGGTGACGCCGGGCGTCGCCGCGGGGGGGGCTCACATGGCCGGGCTCGCGCTCATGGCTCTGATCCTCATTGCCGGCCGGGCCGTGTGTCTCTGCTACCACCAACTGGGCCGCTGCCACAGGTGCGGTGGCGGGGGAACGAGTCTGTTCTCCACGAAGAAGCGGCACGGCCCGTGCCAGCGATGCGAGGCCACGAAGGCCACGCGGCGGGCCGGCTCCCGCTAGCGATGGTGATGCGCACTGGCTGTGGGTAGGCACATCGCTGTCGTCCGTCGGCGGCGCGATGACCGGCTTCGCCCTGATGCTGCAGGTCTACGATCTCATCCACTCATCGGCCGCGGTCGGCGCGATCGGGCTCGCCCAGGCCGTCCCCCTGGTGCTCAGGTCGGCCATACCGACCTTCGCCTGTTACGACGCGTCGGCCGGACCCGCTGCCAGCGAGAACGGCGAAAGTTGACATGCAGCCGGTTGGCTGCATATAGTTCAGGCAGCCAACCGGCTGCATGTTTGGGGATGGCGTGGATGGACGAGGTCTTTAAGGCGCTGGCCGACGCGAGCCGCCGTCGGCTGCTCGACAGCTTGAACGCCCGGAATGGGCAGAGCCTGCGCGAGCTGTGCGCCGGGCTGGACATGGCCCGGCAGTCGGTCAGCAAGCATCTGGCGGTGCTGGAGGCGGCCGATCTGGTGACCACTGTGTGGCGTGGCCGGGAGAAGTTGCACTACCTGAACGCCGCGCCGATCAACGCCATCGCCGACCGCTGGATCAACCAGTACCACCGGGAACGGGCACGTGCGCTCGCCGACCTGAAGACAGCTCTGGAGGAAGACCCGATGTCAAGCACCGAGTTCGTCTACACGACCTACATCCACACCACCCCGCAGCGACTCTGGCAGGCGCTCACCGACCCGGCTTTCACCCGGCGCTACTGGGGGGCCACGATCGAGACGGATTGGGCCGTGGGATCGACGATGACCTGGGATCAACGTGGCGTGACGGTCGCCGATCCTGCTCAGGTCGTTCTCGAATCCGAGCCCTACCGCCGGCTGTCCTACTCCTGGCAGACCATCACACCGGAGTTCGCCGCGAAATTCGGGTTCAGCGATGAATTCCTCGCCACAGTGAGCAGCGAGCGCCGGTCGAAGGTGACCTTCGAGATCGAGCCGGCCGGGGAGAACGTCAAGCTGACCGTCGTGCACGACGGGTTCGATCCCGGCAGCGCCATGCTGGAGAGCATCAGCGGAGGCTGGCCCGCAGTCCTGTCCAGCCTCAAGACGCTGCTCGAAACCGGCGAGGCCCTCCCGGCCAGCCCGGATCCTCAGCCCGCGTCGGACGTGCGGAGCACCGCAGGGAAGGCCAGGTCGTCGGCGTAGACGCCAGGCCTTTCATGATCGCGGTGGAGTGGTGGTCGTCAGCGGCCCCCAATC
>DAIRVB010000370.1:0-5138 GCA_036803065.1 Streptosporangiaceae bacterium | reverse complement strand
ACAGCGACGGGCTCGGCAGCCGGAACGGGTGGAACTCCCCCGACCAGACGAACAGTCTCTTCCCGTCGACCATCAGCGAGTACCGGTCGAACGTAACCGTGTGCGCGGTCGCGGCCGCGCTGACCTCGGCGGTGCGCAGCCCGGTCGCGGGCCCGGCCACCGCCCGCGACGCCGCCGAGACGGCAGCCGGGCGGGCCACCAGTCCGGCTGCCGCGGCCAGCGCGGTCCCGGTCAGCAGCCGTCGCCGGGAAAGACCTGAGGGCCGGGAAAGGCCGGGGGCGGCTCCGGCCGCACCCTCCGGGGGAGGCAGATCGGTGGGAGATGGCATCGCTGGTACTCCTCGCCCGGTGATTCTCGGGACCCGGCCGCGTCGACCGTGCTCGTAGGACGCATCAAAGATCCGACGTCAACCTCGTAACATGCCCTCAGCGAGTTGTCCAGGAGACAGTTATGCCGCGGTAAACGCCGCGTCGCTGATCTGGTAAAACGGGAAAATGGCCATGGGAACGTGAAATAAAACGTCGCCAAATGGACGAGGGTTATCGATGGTTGACCAGGCCGGGGGCGTGATGATCCACGGGCCGCTGCTGCTGCTCAGGGCGCTGCGGGCCGGCGAAATCGATGAGGAGTGGCGGGCCATGGTCGGGGCCGATCCCATGACCATCGCGGAACTCCCGGACGAGGCTAGCTTCAAGGCCCGGCTGCTCCGCTCGGGACAGTTGGCGGACGGCTGGCTCGACCTTGCCATTGACCTCGGCGGTGATGCGATCGGGCGGATCCAGACGTTCGTTCCGCCGGGCCGGCCGCTGGCCCCGGGTGTGTTCGAGGTAGGTATCGGCCTCCGCGAGCAGGCCCGGCGCCAGGGTTACGGACGCGAGGCGCTCGCGCTGCTCACGGACTGGCTGTTCACATACGCAGCCGCTGAGCGTGTCGAGGCACCCACCGATCCCGCCAACGTAGCGATGCGTACGGTCTTCCAGCGGGTGGGCTGGGACCTCGTGGACACGGTGCATGAGTTCGACCGCGAGTGGTTGATGTACGCGATCACTCGGCAGCAATGGCAGGCCCGGCGGTAGTGACCAGCGGGCCCCCGCCGCGACATTGCCGCCAGGACCCGCCGACTGCGACAGCCGCGACTCAGCTCCTGGTGAGGCGGTCGATCTCGGACTCGGTGAGCACCAGGTCGGCGGCCCGCCTTGGCGATCAGCCGTTCGTTGTGGCCCGCCTCCCCGGCCTTCACGTGGTAGGCGTCGGCCGTGTCGATCAGCGTGACCCCCGCGTCGAGCGCGGCGTGGATCGTGGCGATGGAGCGCTCTTCGTCCGGGCGCCCCTCAATCGACATCGGCATGCCGCCCAGGCCGATGGCGCTGACGGTTACCGTGCCGATTGTCCTGCTGCGCATGTGAGCTCCTCAGTCGTTGGCGTGCTCCTGCTGGCGCAGGGCCTCGTTGCCGTCCGGGTTGCTGCCGTCTGGGTTCTGCAACATGTTCACCTGCCCGGGAATGCCCGTCCCACGCAGCGCCGGTGATAGCAGCTGTGGTGCACGGTCATCTGCCAGAGCGATAACCAGCCGCCCCGGCCAGCTCGCTCCTGCTCACCAGCTGCTACTCAGCTGACGGCAGCGGGAGCTAGCTCAGCGAGGAATGCCCGGGCCGCGGCTGGCATGCGCCGGGTGGCCGGGGTCGCGATGGACAGCCCCCAGGTGAGGGAGTGGTCCGCCAACTCGACCCGGCAGAGGTCCGTGAACCCGGCGGCCGCCGACGCCGGGAGGAAGGCGATCCCCAGGCCGTGGCGCACCAGGCCGGCGGCGGACGCGTAGTCGGCGACCTCGTTCATCGCCGGGGGCGCAGTGGCCGGCGCCGTCGCCGGTGCCAGTGCGGTGTTCAAGGGCAGCGTGTCCACCGTGATCAGCATCGCCCCGCCGGCCGTTCGTGGTGAGGCGCTGGCCGGGCTCCTCCTCGCCGCCTACATGGGCCTCGCGGTGCCCGTCGTCGGCCTCGGCCTGGCCACCGAGCTGCTGTCCGCGCGGGACGCGGTGCTGGGATTCGCGGCTGTCCTGGTAGCCGTGGTGGCGGTGATCAGCCGCGGGCTGCTGCGCCAGGGTGCGCGCCAGCCGGCCAAGCTGAGCCGGTCCCTGATGATCTGGGCAGGCGGTGAGTTGGGCACGCGGTGGCTGGCATGCTATGAGCTGGGCATGCGGTGAGCTGGGCACGCGGGTGAGCCGGGCATAAGGCAGCGGCCCGCGGGGAGAGCATGGTGTAGGAAAGTCCCTACCCCTACAAGTGAGTAGGGTAATACTACCGACGAGCGTGAGGGGATCATGGAATTCGTCAACCTCGGTGCGACCGGACTACGCGTCTCCCGCATCTGCCTGGGCATGATGAGCTTCGGTAACAACAGCGAGCGGCCCTGGGTGCTGGATGAGGAGGCCGCCGAGCCGATCGTGCGGACCGCCGCCGAGGGCGGCGTCACCTTCTTCGACACGGCTGATGTCTACTCCGCGGGCGCGAGCGAGGTCGCCACCGGCCGGCTGCTGGGCAAGCTCTTCGACCGTGACGAGGTGGTGGTGGCCACCAAGGTGCACGGCCAGATGACGGTGGGCGAGAACGGCCGCGGCCTGTCCCGCAAGCACATCCTGTCCGCGATCGACGCGTCACTCGAGCGGCTGGACATGGACTACGTGGACCTCTACCAGATCCACCGGTGGGACCCGCAGACGCCGATCGAGGAGACCATGGAGGCTCTCAACGATGTGGTCCGCGCGGGAAAGGCCCGCTATATCGGCGCGAGCAGCATGTTCGCCTGGCAGTTCGCCAAGGCCCAGAACGTCGCCGCGGAGCGTGGCTGGACCAGATTCGTGTCCATGCAGAACCACTACAACCTGGTCTACCGCGAAGAGGAACGGGAGATGATCCCGCAGTGCATCGACCAGGGCGTCGGCGTGATCCCGTGGAGCCCGCTGGCGCGCGGGCTGCTCGCGGGCACCCGGACCCGTGACGGTGGGAAGCACACCACCCGGTCGAACACGGATTCATTCGGGGACAGCCTGTACAACCAGCAGGCGGACTTCGACGTCGCGGACCGGGCCGCGGAAGTGGCGGCGGACCGCGGCGTGCCGACCGCGCAGGTGGCCCTGGCCTGGCTGCTGCACCGCCCGGGGGTCACTGCCCCGATCGTGGGCGCCACCAAGCCCTCCCACGTGCAGGATGCGCTCGCCGCCAGCCAGCTCGCCCTCAGCGAGGATGAGATGCGCCGCCTGGAAGAGCCCTATGTTCCGCACCCGGTACTCGGCCACGGCTGATTCAGGCCGGCCGCCTGGTGGCTGCTACTCCGGGGCACCAGACGGCCGGGCCGTCGGGTACTCCAGGCCGACCAGGGTGGCCAGTTCGGCGAGCGTGATCTCGAATATGGGCCCCGGGTCGTCCAGTGCGAAGCCCAGGTGCCCGAACACCTCCATGCTGACGATCCCGTAAAGCCTTGCCCAGCAGCGCAGGAACGTGAGGAGGGCGCCGAGCGGGATGGCCGCGCCGATCCCTTCGCCGTAGCGCGTCAACTGTTCCCGCAGTCCCGGGTCGATTTCCTCGGGCGGCGGGACCGGGAACGGCTTCTTCCGCCATAGCTCAAGGAACAGCTCGTAGAAGGTGCCCGCGAACCGGCGGGCGCACTCTTCGGTGAAATCATCGTCCTCGACATCGACGCCGGGCAGGGGCGTGCCGAAAAGCAAGCCGAACTCGGCCTTATGGCCCAGAGCCCACTGGCGGAAGCCCCGGCATGCTGCGATCATCTTCTCGGTCAGGTCGCCGCCGCTGGCGGCGCCGGCCGCCTCTATCGCCGCGTGAATCTCGTCCGCGAGCTCGCCGAAGATGTCCCCGACGACACCCCTGATCAGCTCTTCATGGCTGGCGAAGTACCGGTAGAGCGCGGGAGCGGTCACGCCCATGTCGCGCGCGATGGCACGCAGCGTCACCGCCTCTGGTCCCTGCTCGATGAGGATCCGGCGCGCCGTCTGCTTGATCTCCTCGGTAGTCGCGGCGCGGACGCGGTCGCGCCGGCTCAGTGCCTGGACCACGTCCGCCTCCCTGCCCGGCCCGTCAGGAGCCGCTCGTAAACGGCCTTGACATCAGTGAACCGTGTATGCGATGTTAACACCGTTCTTAGTTTACAGCGTTCACCACAGTGAAGATCGCTGACAGCCTAGCCGCGGAGGCAGCAATGTTCGAGGCCTGGGGACACGTCGTCTACCGCCGCCGGCGGCTCGTCCTGGTCATCGCGACCCTCGGGGTCATCTTCGCGGCCGTCTGGGGGACCGGCGTGTTCGGCGCGCTGCAGTCCGCGGGCGGATTCAACGACCCGGGCAGCCAGAGCCAGCGGGCGACCGACCTGGCCACCCGGGCGTTCGGCCGGGATGCCGCGGACGTGGTGGTGCTCTACCGCAGCCAGTCCCTGACCGTGCACGACGCCGCCTACCGGGCCGCGGTCACCCGGACACTGGCCGCCCTGCCCCGGCAGCAGGTCACCTCCGCCGTCAGCTACTGGTCCACCGGTTCCGCGCAGTTCGCCAGCACGGACGGCCATCAGACATACGCGGTCCTGCGGCTGGCCGGCGCCGACGACGCAGCGCAGATCAAGAGCTTCGACGCGATCAAGAACAAACTCGCCGCGCCCGGCCTGACCGAGCGGGCCGGCGGCCAGATCCCGACCGAGGAGGCCATCAACAAGCAGGTCACGGCGGACATCGGGCGGGCCGAGGGAATCTCCATGCCGGTGCTGCTCGTCATGCTCCTGCTGATCTTCGGGGGCCTGGCCGCGGCCAGCCTTCCCCTCGCCATCGGCGGGATCGCCATCCTCGGCTCCTTCACCGCCCTCCGGCTGCTGACCCTCGGCACCGCTGTCTCGATCTACTCCATCAACATCACCACGATCCTCGGCCTGGGCCTCGGCATCGACTACGGCCTGTTCATGGTCGCCCCGTTCCGGGAAGAACTGCGCCGCCAGCCCACCGTGGACGCGGCCCTGGCCCGGACCGTGGCCACCGCCGGCCGCACCGTCGCGGTCTCCGGGATCACGGTCGCGGCCGCGCTGGCCAGCCTCATGCTGTTCCCCGAGACGTTCCTGCGCTCGATGGGCTACGGCGGGGT
>DAIRVB010000369.1:2021-5143 GCA_036803065.1 Streptosporangiaceae bacterium | reverse complement strand
GGAAAGCCGGGCCGCGCTCCACGAGCAGTTGGTCAAGCTTCCGCTGGATCGTGTCCCGGACCGTGGCGGTGAGCTCGGCGATCACCGCCGGGTCCTCTTCCGCCCCGGCCGGATAGCCATCGGTGGGCACAGGCGGGCAGAACTCGATGATCCACTGTGACGGCAGCGGGATCGCGCCAACCAGCCCGAGCCAGGGAAACAGCGGCGTGATCGGGAAGTAAGGCAGCCCGAGCAGTCGGGCCAGCGGCTTCGCGTTCCCGATCATCGGGAAGATCTCTTCCGCCCCCACGATCGCGCACGGGATGATGGGCACCCGCGCCTGGATGGCGGACACTGCGAACCCGCCGCGGCCGAAGCGCTGCAGCTTGTACCGCTCGCTGAACGGCTTGCCTGCCCCCCTGAACCCCTCCGGGAAGACCCCGACCAGTTCGCCGGAGCGCAGCAACTGGTGCGCGCCGGACGGGCTGGCGCGGGTGTGGCCACCCTTCCGAGCCAGCTGCGACAGGACCGGCAGCTCGTAAACGAGATCCGCGCCGAGCAGCCGAAGGTTCCGGTGGCCGGGGTGCTCGTCGTGCAGCCCCGACTGCAGCATGATCGCGTCGACCGGGAGCACACCGGAATGGTTGGCCACGACCATGGCCGCTCCCTCGCCGGGCACGTGGGTCAGGCCTTTCATGCGCACCCGGAACCAATGCTGGTAGAGCGCGCGGGCCACCGGCATCAGCACGCGGGAGTTGAACTCAGGGTCGAACCCGAACTCATCGGCCTCGTTTCCGCAGGCCATCTGGCGGCGGATGAACTCCAGGGCCTCGGCGATCCGCTCGCGCCACTCTCCCGCCTGCTCCGGGACGTCACTGGCGGCCTGGTCATGATCGGCTGCGTGGTCTCCACCGGAAGGAAACGGCAGCTTGTCCAAGGATCCGTTGGCGTGACCGTTGGTGGTCTTTCTGCTACCGTGCGCTTCGCTATCGCCGCGCACGGTCCCATACCGCACAATGTTCGGCATTCCCCCCGGCGTGCCGCGAAGTCTGCCGCCAGCCAGCGCTGGAGGCTGCCTCACCATGTCCCCCCTCCCGCGGCGCGCTGGCCGGCCGGATCCTGGCCCGATAGGCGCCGCTGCGCGGCCACGGCTGTCGTGGCCGGCCCGCCCGTGCGGGCGCCCGCTCAGGCGGCCGGCCCGTGACCAGCCCGAGGGCGCCAGCGCGGCGTTACTTCTTGTTCCGCCGCTGGACGCGGGTCTTGCGCAACAGCTTGCGGTGCTTCTTCTTAGCCATTCTTTTACGACGCTTCTTGATGACGGAACCCACAGCACCCACCCTCGATCGACGCACTGGAACATGACGTGCTCGGACTCGACGCACTCGAACTTGAGGCACGGGAACTCGACGCACGGGAACTCGACACACGGGCAATCAGGCATGCAACGCGCAGGCCCGACGCCGACCGGCTGGGCACACGCCAACGCCACAGGGTACCTCCCCGCGGCCCACGCCCGCGAAGTCGCCTGCGCCGGGCGCGGTCAGCTTGCCGCGACGAACGACTCTCTCAGGTACCGGTTGACGGCCTGCTCGGGCACGCGGAACGACCGGCCGACCCGGATCGCCTCTAGCTCACCCGAGTGGACCAGACGGTAAACAGTCATCTTTGACACGCGCATGATCGTGGCCACTTCGGCCACGGTCAGGAACCTGACATCGCTTAGGGGAGTCTCACCTGCAGTTGCAGTCATGGTTTCCATACCTCCGCGCGGGTGCTCGTACGCCTCAGCCGGATTTTCGGCGCACCAGTCACCTCCGTCCCCAGCGTAAGTCCTGTACGGAAAAGGGCAACCCCCCTCATCGGGGCATGATCGGCAACAAGGGTGATTGGCGGCTACTCACGTCCCGCTATGGACTCGGGATCAATCCGTGCCAGGGGAACACAGCGGTGCGGGTGGCCATGATCGCCCGGTCCACCGCGTCGGCCGGGTCGTAGCCGGATGAGAAGGGGACGAACGCCGCCCCGGCGCCATCCGTCATCCGTTCCGGCGCGCTCATGTCCGTTCGGGCGCGGGTGTACTCGCGCCATTCCGGCGGCGTCTCCAGCTGCGGGTCGAGCGGGCGCCCGGCTGCCTCGGTGAGCAGGTGGGTCCAGGTCCTCGGTACCACCTGGACCAGTTCGTAGCCGCCCCCGCCGGTAAGCAGCCACCTGCCGCCCGCCGTCTCGTGCGCCAGCGTGTGCAGCGCGGCGTGCGCGGTGCGCTGCCCGTCGATGCTCAGCTCCAGGTGGGCGAGCGGATCGAGGAAGTGGGTGTCGCAGCCGTGCTGGCTGACCAGGATTTCCGGGTGGAACGCCTTGAGCAGCGGCGGGACGACTGCGTCGAACGCGCGCAGCCACCCGGCGTCACCGGTCCCCGCGGCCAGCGCCACATTGACGGCCGTTCCCCCGGCGTCCGGGCCTCCTGTCTCGGTGGGCAGGCCGGTGCCGGGGAACAGCGTCATCGGATGCTCGTGCAGGCTGATCGTGAGCACCCGCGGATCGTCGTAGAAGGCCGCCTCCACCCCGTCGCCGTGATGGACGTCGATATCCACGTAGGCGACCCGCTGCGCGCCGTGGCGCAGCAGCCACGAGATCGCGATGGCCGGGTCGTTATATACGCAGAACCCGCTGGCCATCCGGCGCATGGCATGGTGCAGCCCGCCCGCGATGCTGACCGCGTGGTCGGCCTGAGACGTCCAGACGGCCCTGGCCGCGGCGAGCGTGGCGCCGGCGATCAGCGCTGAGGCGTCGTGCATGCCAGAGAACACCGGATTGTCGGGCGTGCCCAGGCCGAAGGCCGGATCGGCGGCGCCCAGCCGCACCGCGGCGATGTACTGCGGGTCATGGACGAACTCGAGCTCGGCCTGGGTCGCGGGCTCGGGCGCGGCGACCGACACGCCTGGGGCGTCCAGCAGGCCGAAAGCGCGGGCCAGCGCGATCGTGAGTTCCACTCGCACGGGTGCCAGCGGGTGCTCAGGCCCGAAGTCGTACCCGGTCAGCCGGTCGTCCCATGCGACGTGCAGTGTGCAGGTCACAATGCCCCCCCCAGCCTTGGACCGGTCATGTCAGCCGCGCCGCTCCCGGCTACGCGGTTCGGTGCCTCG
>DAIRVB010000369.1:0-1921 GCA_036803065.1 Streptosporangiaceae bacterium | reverse complement strand
GGTTCGGTGCCTCGCGGTTCGGCGCCGCCCAGTTCGGCGCCGCGGTCTCGCGCGGCCTCGATAGCCGCCAGGAATGCCGCACGGACCCCGTGCCGCTCCAGTTCGCGGATCGCGGAGATGGTCGTCCCGCCGGGCGACGTCACTGCCTCCCGCAGGATCACCGGGTGCTCGCCAGTCTCGCGCAGCATTGTCGCCGCGCCGTAGACCGCCTGGGTGACCATCTCCAGTGCCGTGCCACGCGGCATGCCGAGCAGTATCCCGGCATCCACCATGGCCTCGACGAGAAAGTACACGTAGGCCGGACCACTGCCGGACAGCGCCGTGGCGGCGTCCTGCTGTGATTCCGGGATCCGCAGGACCTTGCCCACCGGGCGGAGCAGTTCCTCGGCCCGCTCCAGGTGCTCAGGGCGGGCGTACGCGCCCGGCGAGATGACGCTCATCGCCTCATCCACCAGGACCGGCGTGTTGGACATGACGCGCACCACGGGAATGTCCCCGCCCAGCCGGCGCTCGATCAGCGACGTGGTGATGCCGGCCGCCACGGAGATCACCAGGCCGTCAGCGGGCACGTGCGGCGCGATCTCGTCCAGCAGCGCTGCCATGTCCTGGGGTTTGACCGCGAGGATGAGCGTGTCGGCGCTCTTCGCCGCCTCCGCGGCGCTGACCACGCCGATACCGTAGGCATCGCGCAAATGGGCGGCGCGTTCTGGCCGACGGACTACGGCGATCAACCCGGACGGCGCACGGCCCGCCCGCAGCAGCCCGGAGATGAGCGCCTCGCCCATCTTGCCTGCACCGAGGATTCCGATCACTCACCGGAGCTTAGCGCGGCGTGCGGGATCCTCACCTCCTGCTCACCAGCGAGCGGAGGAAGAACGCGAAGTTGGCCGGACGTTCGGCCAGCCGACGGACCAGGTAGCTGTACCAGTCGCTGCCGTACGGCAGGTACACCCGCACCGCGGCGCCGCTGTCCGCGAGGCGTTGCTGCTCGGCGGCCCGGACGCCGTAGAGCATCTGGTACTCGAAGCTGCCTGGGGCTCGCCCGGCCATCGCCGCCTGGGCGGCGGCGATGCTGATCAGGCGCGGGTCATGGGTGGCGATCATCGGGTAGCCAGGGCCGCGGAGTAGCACCCGCAGGCAGCGGACGTAACTGCGGTCCACATCGTGGCGGGCAGCGAAAGCGGCGATCTCAGGGGCGCGGTAGGCACCCTTGCAGATCCGCACCCGCGAGCCTGGCCGGGCCAGGGCCAGGCAGTCGGACACGCTGCGCTGCAGCCCGGACTGGATCACGCAGCCGAGGTCGGTAAACTCCCCGCGCAGTTCCGCGACGAGCCGCAGGGTCGCCTCGACGTGGGTGTGATCCTCCATGTCCAGCGTCACCGTGGTACCGGCCTCGCGGGCCGCCGCGCAGATCCGGCTGATGTTCTCCGCGGCGGTCTTGTCCCCGTGCTCGGGAAGGCCCAGGCCGACCGCGGTGGGCTTCACGGACACCTCGGCCCGGCCGCCCTCCGCCAGCCCGGCCGCGCCGAGCCTGCCGATCAGCCGAACGTATTCACGGGCCACGGCCGCCGCCTGCTCCCGATCGGCTGTGTCCTCGCCGAGGTAGTCGAGGCTCACCAGGAGCCCGCGAGCCAGCAATCGCCTGGCGACCTGCACTGCCTCGGCCGCGTCGTCTCCCGCCACGAAGCGAGCGACGACGCCACGGGCGTACGGGGCCGACGTGACCAGGTGGCGCACCCGGCGACTGCCCGAGGCGGCCAGCAGGATGCGGCGGAGCACGGTGGGCAGCCTCCCGCAGTCACGGTTCCCAGCCGTCGCATCCCTGCGGCCGACTGCTGCCACCCCAGCTACCTGGGGCGCCTCCGGCACCACGTTACCTGGGGCGCCTCCGGCACCACGTTACCTGGGGCGCCTCCGGCAC
>DAIRVB010000368.1:0-5147 GCA_036803065.1 Streptosporangiaceae bacterium | reverse complement strand
CCGTGAGGTCAGCCGGTGTCGGCCGGGGCGGCCGTGGGCCGGTCGCCTTCACGAATCCTCAGCCACCCCGCTCCTCAGCCACACCGCCACCCAATCACGAACACCGCCGTCGGCTGGACGCGTCCCCGAAATCACAGCCCGAACCCCGGCGGCTCCCCGGGCGGCCGGAACTGCGCCCGGAGCTGGGGACGGTTGAAGGCATGTAATAAGCTGCCCGGGCGGGGAAGCTCGGAGACCAGGCCGCGGCCGAGCCGCAGCAGCGCTTCCGCCTGGTCGGCTCCCACCGGCCTGGCCAGCAGGTAGCCCTGCCCGAACTGGCAGCCCATCGAGATCAGCAGATCCCGTTGCACCTCGTTCTCGATTCCCTCAGCCATGACCGTCAGCCTGAGCGTCTTGGCGATACGGATGATGACCTCGGCGAGCGCCAGCCGCTGCTCGGAAATCGCGATGCCTTCCACGAAGGACTTGTCTATCTTGAGCACATCGATCGGCAGTTCCCGCAGATAGCTCAGCGACGAATACCCGGTGCCGAAGTCATCGATGGCGAGCCGGACCCCGATTCGCTTTAGTTCCTCCAGGTCGGCACGGATCCGGTCGTCACGCCGCAGCAGGACGCTCTCGGTAAGCTCCAGCAGCAGTGCCGACGGCGCCAGGCCGGACGTCGCGAGAACCTGCCGCACCGTGTCGACGAAACCGGGATCCCTGAACTGGCGGGCGGATACGTTCACGCTGATATAGAGCGGCTTCTCGCGGGGTACCCGGCGCTGCCACCTGACCGTATCGGCGGCGGCCTGCCCGAGCACCCAGGAGCCGAGCGGCACGATGTGACCGGTCTCCTCGGCCAGGGTGATGAACTGATCCGGCTGGATCATTCCCCACCGCGGGTGCGGCCATCGCACCAGCGCTTCGAACCCGACGATCTCCCCGCTGGCGAGTTCCACGATGGGCTGGAAAACCAGCGTGAAGGCCGTGTTGATAACCGCGTCGGCGATCGCCGACTGCAGTTCGCGCCGTTTGACCACGCCAGCGCTGAGGACCGCCTGGTACCGGCGCCATTGCCGCTTGCCCGCCGCCTTGGCCGCGTACAAGGCCAGGTCCGCGTGGCTGAGCAGCCCGCCCGCGTCGGTGCTGTCTTCCGTCGTGGCGACACCGACCGTGGCTGTGGTGATCACTGAGCCACCGGTAAGGGTGAACGGCTCGCCGAACGCCCGGACAATGTGCTCGGCGAACGCTTCCGCGACGGCACCGCTGGCCGCGTCCTCGACCAGCAGCGCGAACTCGTCGCCTCCCAGTCGCGCCACCGTGTCGGATTCCCTTACCACCGCGGAAAGCCGGAGCCCGGCGGCTATCAGGAGTTCGTCGCCGACACTGTGGCCCATCGTGTCGTTCACGACCTTGAAATCGTCCAGGTCGACGAAAATCACGCCCACGGTCGTGCCGTTCCGCCGGGCCCGGGCCAGCGCGTGGGCGGCCCGGTCGTGGAAGAGCAGCCGGTTCGGAAGTCCCGTCAGCGAGTCGTGGAAGGCACGGTGCTTCAGCTCACGCTCCAGCTTGCGCTGGCCGGTCACGTCCCGCAGCGTGAGCACCAGGCCGCCGACGGTGTGGTCGTGCCGCAGATCGCTATACCTGGCCTCGAGCTCAACGGCTGTCCCGTCGCGTCGGGTGATCCGCCAGTCTTCTGAACTCTGCGCCTCGTGGTCGCGCATCCGCTTGAAGGCGGCAATGACGTCGTCGGTTTCCTCCCGCCGGACAAGGTCCCAGAGGTGCGCTCCTTCCACGCTGACGTCGCCGAACATGATCTTGGCGGAAGGGGTCGCGTACCGGATGTTCCCGTTATCGTCGATGATCAAGATGATGTCGGAGGCGTCGTGCACCAGCGTCCGGAAGTATTCCTCGCTGTTACGGCGGTTCACCTGGAGGTTCAGCAGTACCCGTTCAACCGCCAGGGCAGCCTGGCCGGCCAGGATTTCGAGGGTCCCGGACAGCGCCGCCAGGCTTCTCTCGTCGCCGAACACGGCCAGCACCCCGATCAGCGGATCGCCGGACGGCCGGTCCTTGAGCGCGAGCGGGCAGAGCAGCACGCTGTCAGTCACAGCCAGGTCCTCGGCCACCCGCTCGCCCAGCTGGGCGGCCCGCACCAGCTGCGGATTCGGTCCCGCGAGCAGGGACAGCCCGGTCTCGGCCATGGTGTCGAGCCGGCCCATCTCGCTGGTCGAGGCGTCCGGCGAGGCGCCGACGACACGGAGCACGCCGCCGTCCCGCACGGCGAGCATCGCCTCCTGCTGCGGGTGCGGGGCGGTCAGGGTCGCCACCGACCTCCGGACTGCGCTCGCGGCCTCCTCAATGGTGACGGCCGCCGCGAAGGACGCGCCAGCCGCCCGCAACACCCGCTCGCGGCCCAGGACCCGCCGCTGCGAGGCGGCCGAATCCGCCAGGCGCGAGAGCACGAGCACATAGAGGATCGCGGAGAATACAGCGATCACCGGGGCATCTCCCGGGCCGTCCACAAGGCCCTCGGCGAAGAGCACCACGGGAGCGATCAGCGCAGCGAGCATGAGCAGCGACAACCGCAGCCGGGTGCTTTCGACCTGCTGCGCAGGCACGGGCTCAGTCAACCGGACCATCGTGGGGTGCAGGGCCGCAGATCCCCAGGCCGCGTAGAAGAGCGCCCAGCCAAGATCGGCCGGCGTTCCGTTGTGGAACGGTGGATGGTAAAGCTCGATCAGGCCGTAAGAGACGTCGGACGCGAGCAGGCCGACGGTGCCGAGAGCGAGCAGCCGCACGGCCCAGGTGCGCCCGGCGCCGGGCGCGAGCAGCCGGACCAGCATGGCGATGACCAGCACGTCGCCCAGCGGGTAGGCGATCGAGAACGCCTTCTGCAACGACGTCAGGCCCGCATGGTTCACCAGGGGAAGGATCAGGTAGACCCAGGACAGCAGGGCGAGGCCGCAGGTCAGGGTGAGCGCATCCAGCAGGCTCCGCCGGTCGCGGCCAGCGGTGCGCCACCGGATGAACATGAACAGCCCGCCTGCGTAGAACGGATAGGTGGCCAGGTAGAAGACGTCCGCGGCGGACGGAACCGGCAGATGCTTGTGCAGGACATCGCCGTACGCCAGGAAGATCAGCTGGCCGCTCGCGAAGCTCAGATTCGCGGCGGCCAGCAGCAGCCAGGGCATCATGCGGGCCGGGCGGTTGATGACAACGCCCGCCACGATGGCGACGACCCCGCTGAGCCCGAGCGCCGTCCACGTGACGATCCGCTGGCCGGGCAGCGCGAAGTAGCTGACGATGAGCACTGTCATCCAGACGGCATAGGCCGTCATCACGTGTCGCCGCCATGCCAACGCAACCACCCCCCCGGGTTTCGCGAATACTTGCCCAGCCGTGCCCGCCCCGGCAGGCTGCCTGACCGATCTGCCACGTCTGCCTCGGGTCACGTGGGGACATAGTGACACGATCTAACCAGATTGACACCCGATAAGTCGCTTCTGTGCGGGTTTATGGGCCTGATCTCATCGCAAAGATGATATCCTTGGCTCTTGGCGCCTGGCGTAGATTTAAGCAGAGGATATAGCACGCTGCCATGACCTCAGGGACCCGAGGCGCGAGGGGACCGCAGCTATTCGGATACCGGATGCCAGTGCGCCTGTGGCGGTTGGTGAGCGCACGCAGCCTGACTGTCGGGCCAATTTCCTTACCGTGTGCCAAAGCCACCAGGCAAGAGCCAGTGGACAAGCACCAACGGCCGCCCGGCTCGACGCCCATTCATTCTCCTGCACCAGAGACCACGCCTGGGAATTACCCCAGGCAGGCGCGGCGGGGTGTTTCGCGCGCAATAACGATGATGGGGAAGCATGAATTACACAGAGCCTGCTCACCCGACGCTGCCTCAGCGGGCCCTGGATTCCTCTCCCGGAACGGCTTATCTCATCGTGGTCAACGCGGAAGAGCAGCATTCGATATGGCCATCCACGCTTGCTGTTCCGGCCGGCTGGCGGCCGAAAGGGGCGCCCATGCGGAAAGAGGCCTGCCTGGCGGCCATTACCACGGAATGGCCGGACATCGCGCCCGCGAGCGTCCGCGCCGCCAACCTGGCCGGCCCTCCGCGAGCGGGCGCGCGGCGAGGCACGGAAATCGGCCAGGCACCCCGCCGCGGCGGTGATCCGGCATACGTGCACGAAGCGTTCGGTGAGCGCGCTTCCGGTCAGCCGGACGCGATCGCCGTCGTGTCAACGGCCGGCGAGCTGACATACCGACAGCTGAGCGAGTCGGCCAATCAGCTCGCTCACCATCTCCAGGGCCGGGGCGTGGGGCCGGAGACCTTAGTGGGGGTCGGCCTGGAACGTGGCGCCGAGACGATCCGCTGCCTGCTGGCGGTCCTCGCAGCAGGCGGCGCGTACCTGCCGATGGATCCGTCGCTTCCCGGCATCAGGCTCGCGCAGATGCGGGAAGAGGCGGGCGTCGCGTTCGTCCTGACGAACAGCGGCCACGCGCGAGCGTTCTCGGGAGGCGGCGCGCCGCTGCTCCTTGTCGACGAGCTGGCCCCGGAGATAGCGGCACACCCGGTCACGGCCCCGACCGCCGGCCTGCAGCCGGCCAACCTCGCCTACGCGATCTGGACGTCAGGATCGACCGGGGCGCCCAAGGCGGTCGCAGTCAGCCATGATTCGCTTGGCCGCCTCGGCCAGGAAGTCATCCGCGAGTACGGGCTTACCCCTGAGGACCGGGTCCTGCAGCTGGCGTCCCTGGCCTTCGACACGTCGCTGGAGCAGGTGCTCGCCACGCTGCTGAGCGGGGCCACCCTGATGCTGCCGGGCGCCAGCCCGGTCGCTCCCAGCGACCTGGTCCGCTACCTGGCGCAGCAGCGGATGAGCGTCGCCGACCTGACCCCCGCCTACTGGCATCAGATACTGGCCGACGGCGAGAATGGAGCCGGCCAGCTAGGATCTCTCCGGCTCGCGATCACGGGTGGGGACCAGGCAAACGCGGCTGACTGCCGGGTGGCGCTGCGCAGGGCGCCCGGTGCCCGGCTGATCAACGCCTACGGTCTTACCGAGACCACCATCACCTCTGCCCTGTCCGAGGTGACAGAGGAGGGGCTTACCCACCGGGACCGGCGCACCGGGATCGGCGGGCAGCAGCTCCTC
>DAIRVB010000367.1:2909-5152 GCA_036803065.1 Streptosporangiaceae bacterium | reverse complement strand
CCGCCGTGCAGCTTGCGGATCTGGGTGATGTGCAGCAGCCCGTCCTTGCCGGGCAGCAACGAGATGAACGCGCCGAACGTGGTGGTCTTCACCACGGTGCCGAGGAACCGCTCCCCGACCTCGGGGATGTGCGGGTTGGCGATGGCGTTGATGGTGGCCCGGGCCGCCTCGGCCGAAGAGCCGTCGGTGGCGCCGATGTAGATGGTGCCGTCGTCCTCGATGGTGATCTCGGCGCCGGTGTCCTCCTGGATCGAGTTGATCATCTTCCCCTTGGGGCCGATCACCTCGCCGATCTTGTCCACCGGGACCTTGATCGTGATGATCCGCGGTGCCTGCGGGCTCATCTCGCCCGGCTCGTCAATGGCCTCGCGCATGACGTCGAGGATCGTGAGCCTGGCCCCCCGCGCCTGCTTCAGGGCCTCGGCCAGCACGGAAGCGGGAATCCCGTCCAGCTTCGTGTCCAGCTGGAGAGCCGTGATCACGTCCTTCGTGCCGGCCACCTTGAAGTCCATGTCGCCGAACGCGTCCTCGGCACCCAGGATGTCGGTGAGGGTCACGTACTTCCCACCCTCGTAGATCAGCCCCATGGCGATGCCGGACACCATGCCTTTGAGCGGCACGCCCGCGTCGAGCAGCGCCATGGTGGACGCGCAGACCGAGCCCATGGACGTGGAGCCGTTGGACGCGACGGCCTCGGAGACCTGGCGGATCGCGTAGGGGAACTCTTCCCGCGGCGGCAGCACCGGGACCAGCGCGCGCTCGGCGAGCGCGCCATGGCCGATCTCACGGCGCTTGGGCGAGCCGACCCGCCCGGTCTCCCCGGTGGAATACGGCGGCATGTTGTAGTTGTGCATGTACCGCTTGGTCCGCTCCGGGTTGAGCGTGTCGATCATCTGCTCCATGCGGAGCATGTTCAGCGTGGTGACACCGAGCACTTGCGTCTCGCCGCGCTCGAACAGCGCCGACCCGTGCACCCGCGGCAGCACGTGCGCCTCAGCGGACAGCTGCCGGATGTCGGTGAGCCCGCGCCCGTCGATGCGCAATCCGTCACTGATGATCCGCTCGCGGACCAGCTTCTTGGTGAGCGCGCGGAAGGCGCCGCTGATCTCCTTCTCGCGGCCCTCGAACTGGCTGGCCAGCTTCTCGGCGGCCAGGGCCTTGACCCGGTCGCTCTCGGCGTCGCGCGCCTGCTTGCCAGCGATCGTCAGAGCTGTGGCCAGCTCGTCGGAGACCGCCTGGGCCACGGCGTCGTACACATCCTGCTGGTAATCCAGGAAGACCGGGAACTCGGCGGTTTCCTTGGCGGCATGGTCAGCGACCTGCTGCTGCGCCTCGCAGAGCAGCTTGATGAACGGCTTGGCCGCTTCCAGGCCCTCCGGAATCGTGTCCTCGGTCGGGGCGACGGCCCCGCTGTCGGGGTCAGCGAGCAGCCCCAGCGTGCCCGGCGTGGACTCGGCCTCGACCATCATGATGGCCACATCGCCGTCCGCGAGCACCCGGCCCGCGACGACCATGTCGAATGTGGCCTCCGCCAGCTGCGGATGCGTGGGGAACGCGACCCACTGGCCCTTGATCAGGGCGACCCGGACGCCGCCAATCGGCCCAGAGAAGGGCAAGCCGGACAGCTGGGTGGACAGCGAGGCGGCGTTGATGGCCACCACGTCGTACAGGTGCTCGGGATGCAGGGCCATGATCGTCTCGACGATCTGGACCTCGTTGCGCAGGCCCTTCACGAACGACGGCCGCAGCGGCCGGTCGATCAGCCGGCAGGTGAGGATCGCGTCCTCGGACGGCCGCCCCTCCCTGCGGAAGAACGAGCCGGGGATCCGGCCGATCGCGTACATCTTCTCCTCGACATCCACCGTGAGGGGGAAGAAGTCGAGTCCTTCTTTGGGGTGCTTGCCCGCGGTCGTCGCGGACAGCACCATCGTCTCGTCGTCGAGATATACGACGGCGGAGCCTGCGGCGAGACGGGCGAGTTTGCCGGTCTCGAATCTAAGCGTATGAGTGCCGAACGGACCGTTGTCGATAACGGCCTCGGCGGTATGCACACCCTCCACGGGTGAGACCTCCTTGATTGAGGTCCCGCGTCTGCCCGCCGCTGGTAGCGCGCTCCGGCCATGTCGGCCGGGCTGACGGCCGGCCCGGTCTTCGATCGAAGCCCTCGGCCCGGTACAGCGCGCCACTCGTAGGCGTGCGCTGACCGACCCGAGAACCACTACCGAGGACCGGTCCTGGCGCCC
>DAIRVB010000367.1:0-2899 GCA_036803065.1 Streptosporangiaceae bacterium | reverse complement strand
ATGTCGGCCGGGCTGACGGCCGGCCCGGTCTTCGATCGAAGCCCTCGGCCCGGTGGCGCGCTCCCGGATGGGAACGCGTACCGACCCGAGAACCACTACCGAGGACCGGTCCTGGCGCCCTGAGCGCTCCGGGATCGGTGCCGCGGGATGTTGTCTGTTGAGTTGTGTTTCCTGACCCTACCTGCGCAGGCCCAGCTTCCCGATGAGCGCGCGGTACCGGGTGATGTCCTTGGCGGCCAGGTACTTCAGCAGCCGCCGCCGGCGGCCGACCAGCAGCAGCAGGCCACGCCGGCTGTGGTGATCGTGCTTGTGCACCTTGAGGTGCTCGGTCAGGTCATTGATCCGCCGAGTCAGCAGTGCGACCTGGACCTCCGGCGAACCGGTGTCACCCTCACTGGTGCCGTGCCCGGCGATGATCTCCTGCTTCACGGCTGTGTCCAGCGGCACGTGTCATTCCTATCTTTGCGACTAGTGATTCAGTGGGCCCGCTGCGGCAAGCCGCAGTCCGGAAGCCCCCTCGGCCAGCCGTCTGAGGGTACAGCTGGCCCGGCCGCACAACGCCGACCGCAATTCACGGTACCACGCCGGGGCACCAGCCCGGCGGTCAGCGGCTGGTGCCGACGATGAGCGCCCGGGCCTGGTCCACATCGCGGCGCATCTGCTCGGCCAGTGCGGCCGCCGACTCGTACCGGACCATGCCGCGTAGCCTGGCGACGAAGTCGACCGCCACGTGAACTCCGTACAGATCAAGATCGTCGCGGTCCAGCGCGTACGCCTCCACGGTCTGCTCCCGCCCGTCGAAGGTCGGGTTCGTGCCGACCGAGATAGCCGCGGGCCAGCGCACCTCCTCACGCCCTTCCTGGTCGAGGCGGGCGAGCCAGCCCGCGTACACGCCGTCGGCGGGGACCACGGTGCGCGGTGGCGCCTCCAGGTTGGCGGTCGGGAACCCGAGCGCCCGGCCCCGCTGGTGACCGCGGACGACCACCCCCTCCACCCGGTGCGGACGGCCAAGGTCCCGGTTCGCGCCCGCGACGTCGCCGTCAGCGAGCCGCGCCCTGATACCACTCGACGAGATGATCACCCCGCCGTCCGTCAGCAGCGACACGCCCTCGGCGCCGAAGTCATACTTCTCCCCTAGTTCCGCCAGCAACGCCACGTCCCCGGCCGCGCGGTGGCCGAACCGGAAGTTTTCCCCCACCACGACCCGGCGCGCGTGCAATCGGTCCACCAGCACCGCACGGACGAACTCATCCGGCCCCAGCTGGGAAAATTCATACGTAAACGGCAGAACGCACACCACGTCGACGCCCTGGTCGGCGAGCAACTGGGCCCGGCGGCGGGTCGTGCACAGCCGTGGTGGGTGCGAGCCGGGCCGGATCACCTCGGCCGGGTGCGGGTCGAACGTGATCACAACGGCGGGCATGCCCAGCTCAGCGCCTGTTTCCGCCGCACCGGAGACGATCCGCTGGTGGCCGCGGTGCACGCCGTCGAACACGCCGATGGTCACCACGGATGAGCCCCAGTCCTCTGGCACGTCGTCCAGGCCCTGCCAGCGCTGCACGGTATGGCTCCTTCGTTCTCCTGGCGGACGGGCGCGGCGCGCCCACGGCGTCCCAGTGGTCAAGCCTAGTCAGGGCACGAAGACGGCAAGTGACCTGGCCATGCCGTCTTCTTCTGTCACCAGCGCGACGAGGGTGCCGTCCGGGCCGAACGCGGCGACCGGCCCGGGTCCCAGGCCCGCCGCCGGAAGGCGCGCCCCGTGCGACAGTGAGCGTGCCTCCGGCTCCGTCAGGGACCGCGAGGGAAAGGCGGCCGCCGCGGCCTCCCCCAATGACACCATCGCCAGCTCGGCTCCGGGCTGGGCCACGGCCGTGGCGAGATCCTCCAGGCTCCGTGCGGCGCCGATGTCGTAGGGGCCGACCCTGGTCCGGCGCAGCATCGTGAGGTGCCCGCCGACGCCGAGCCCGTCGCCCAGGTCGCGGGCGAGCGCGCGGATGTAGGTACCGCTGGAGCAGGTCACCGCCGCGTCCACGTCCATCAGCTCACCCATGGGGCGGGTGCCGGTGATGACGAAGGAGGCAACGGTGACGGTGCGGGCCGGAAGCACCGGGGGAGCCCCCTCCCGGGCCAGCTTGTAGGCCCGCTGCCCGCCGACTTTGATGGCGCTGACCGCCGGCGGGACCTGCTGGATCTGCCCGGTGAGCGCGGCCGCGCCGGCCCGCACGGCCTCGAGGGACAGGCCGCCGGCCGGGCCGGCCGCGGTGATCGTTCCCTCGGCGTCGCCGGAATCCGTCGCCTGGCCCAGCCGGATCGTCGCCAGGTAGTCCTTGTCGGTAAGCGTGAGATGGCCGAGCAGCCTCGTGGCCTTCTCCACGCCGACCACCAGGACACCGGTCGCCATCGGATCCAGGGTCCCCGCGTGGCCGACCCGCCGGGTGCCCGCGAGACGGCGGATCCGCGCCACGACGTCGTGTGAGGTCCATCCGGAGGGCTTGTCAACGATGATCAGCCCGCTCCGTGACACCCGCTAGCCTTCCCCGAGCAGCGGGCGCAGCCGCGCCATGGCATCAGCCGCGCTGCCGCTGGCGGTGAACCCCGCGGCGAAACGGTGGCCGCCGCCGCCGAGCTGGGTGCACGCACGGCCCACGTCCACCTTTCCCTTGGACCGTGCCGACACCTGCCACAGCCCGTCATCGGACTCCTTGAGGACCACGGCCACGTCCGCCTCGTCGGTGCGGCGTACCACGTCGATCACGGGTTCGGCCACCTCGATAGGCAGGCCGTGCGCCGCCCGGTCGGCGCGGGTGACCGTCGTCCAGACCAGGCCGTGCCCGCCGGCCTGGGTCAGGTCAAGTTCCGCCCGGCCGAGGGCCGCCGACAGAAGGCTGAGATAGCCGAA